>JAIXUW010000266.1 GCA_027483355.1 Alphaproteobacteria bacterium | reverse complement strand
CTTCACGCGCTGAATGAGCGCGATATGGCCCATATCCGGCGCCAGAATCTGGAAATGCCGGTCGCCACGCTTGAAGCCTGGTGCCTGAATGCTACCAATCCCCTGCCAGCAGTACACAGGCGCCTTGAGAACACCACGATAGCTCGCATCAATCACACCCATCGAGTTCGCCATGCTGTGCCCCGTCTTATAGATGCTGCTGCGTGGGGCTAGCCAGAAATGAACTGGCCGCCCAGTGTCCTCGCGCACCATCATGGCCCGCACGCCGAGGTCGAGCAGATGTGCCGGTGCACCAGGAACGCCGCAGTGGTCCTCCGCAGTGACGATGTCAAAGCCGGCATTGTGCTCCGGCATCGGCGCGCACATCGTAAAGTTGTAGTGCGGATGTCCCTCATACTTCTTGAACTCCTCATCCTCCACAACCAGATAGAGCTTATAGCTCGGCGCGGCGACAAGCTCGCGGGGAGACTCGCAGGTAGGGGTTGAGGCACGGGACATGGTATTCTAGTGACCAGCCAGGCGGCTAGCCGCCGCCAATTTTACCCGCGGCCGGCACTCAAAGAGAGACCTCCACGACACCTTTAGAGATGTCTGCGCAGATTACACTCCCTGTCAGTCTGGGCGAGGCCCTGGACAAGCTAACTATCCTCGACATCAAACTCGCTAAAATCGCAGATGCTAGGCGCGCAGATGTTCAGGTCGAATATGATGTCCTCATGTCATCTTTAAAGGTGTATGTGGAGACGTATCCGTATCATTATCGTATCCTTCGCGAAATCAATCAGAAGCTCTGGGATATTCAGGACGAGTTTCATGGGAAGGACGTCACGCCTGAGCAGGGCGCATCCTGTGCGCGCGAGATTCTGCTGGAGAATGACCGCCGCTTCCGTGTGAAACTAAAGATTAACCAGCTCGCCAACTCCGCGCTAAAGGAGCAGAAGGGATACGCGCCCAAAAAGGCACTTCTCTACAGCCATCTCGGCCTCGGTGATATGTTCTGGATGAATGGCGCCGTTCGCTATCTGGCGACTGCCTATGACGAGGTATATGTGGTCTGTAAGCGGCGGAACGCCGCCAACGCCGCGGCCATGTATGCAGATGATCCGGCCATTAAACTGCTACTGATTGAAGATGATGCTGACCTCCATCCCTGGTTTGTGAAGCGTCACTGGTTTATTGAGAATGGATATACCGTCTATAGCTGTGGGTTCTTCGCTCCACGCCCTGACCGCAGCATCTATAATCTCCCTGTCTCCTTTTACGATGACATCATGCTGTCACCGAGCATCCGCACCACCTATTTTCATGTGCCGCGCCTGCCGGCTGCCAAAACTCTCGCGGAGGCGTATGCGGGTCGCCCCTACATTGTTGTGCACCAGCAGTCCTCTGTGGAGACATTGCCTATCGTAGAAACACTACGTGCGCTTGGTGAGAACCGCCTGATTCTCGATGTGAACAAAAATCATTACGAATCCACCCATCCCGACCATGCCCTTGCCGAGCTTGTAGTCAATCGACCAGTGCTTGAGTATACTTACCTCTTTGAAGGCGCTGCGGAGCTTCATATGATTGAATCCTCCCTGTATTGCTTGGCTTCACACCTGGACCTCTCAAACGTGGCGGTGAAGCGCTGCTACAAGCCGTGGGGTGGGAATGCAGAGCGCCTGGGTGTATTTACTACGGGGAGCCTCGAGCCCGCCTCCGCGGATTCGCCAACGACTCCGACTCGGCAGGCAGAATAGATGCCGACTTCGGACGCTGCTGCCGCTGCGCACGCCTCAGAATACACTCCGATTGTTGTGTTTGTCACGGGTGGTTGCGGCTTCATTGGTAGCAATTTCATCAATTACTTTCACAAGCAGTATCGCGGCGTGAAAATCATCAATTATGACCGCGTCGACTATTGCGCAAATCCGGCGAACATCGAGGTCCAGGACGCCAACTATCATCTGGTGGTGGGTGACCTCAACGACAAGGAGAAGGTGCTCGCAACGCTGAAAATCCACAATGTCGATACAATTATTCACTTTGCCGCCCAGACACACGTGGATAACTCCTTTGGCAATTCGATTCAGTTCACGAAGGATAATGTCCTCGGCACACACACTCTTTTGGAGTGTGCGCAGGTGTATGGGAAAATCAAGCGGTTTATCCATATCTCCACCGACGAGGTGTATGGAGAAGTGGATATGAACCACCCTGGCTGCTCCGAAAAGAATTTGCTCAATCCGACAAATCCGTATGCGGCCACGAAAGCCGGCGCGGAGTTTCTTGTGCGCTCCTATTTCTACTCGTTCAAGCTTCCCGTGATTATTACGCGCGGGAACAATGTGTATGGTCCACACCAGTATCCTGAGAAGCTGATTCCGAAGTTCATCACTTCCCTTGTAAAGGGTGAGAAGTGCACAGTCCATGGACAGGGGGAGACACGGCGGAATTTCATACACGCCTATGATGTTGCGCGGGCTGTTGATGTGATTTTGCGCCGTGGAGTCGTGAACAATATTTACAATATTGGGACGGACAATGAGTATAGTGTTATGGATATTGCGGAGAAGCTAGTGGCCCGTTTGAAGCCTGGGAGCACCGTGAGCGATTGGCTGGTCTTTGTTGAGGACCGCAAATTCAATGATTTCCGCTATGCGATTAACAGTGATGCGCTGCGCGCACTGGGCTGGAAAGAGGAAGTCAGCTTTGAGCATGGTCTTGAGGAGTGTGTACAATGGTATGAGCGGAATGGTGTTTGATTTTCATACTGCTTCTTAGCAGGAGGCGACATGCCCTTTTTTAGCTCTGTAGAAGCATCCATGGGCTACGGCAGGCCAGCGCGTCGGCCTGCTGCGGCGGCACCCGTTGCTACCGGCGGTAGCATGTCCTTTTCAGGCGCATCTACTGCAAATCTGTCCATTGCAAATGATATTGACCTTCGAATGGGAACAGGTGATTTCACGATCGAATGGTGGCAAAATGCGCAGTCAGGTGGAAACTCATTTCCACGTATCTTTTCAATTGGTTCATTTGCTACACAGAGCATCGCTGTCTCACAGGAAGGCAGCGATACCAGCCGCTCTTTTTACGCATGGGTGTCTTCAGGGCAGCTCATTCAAACGGCGAACTATACTGGCTCTTGGATTCATTTCGCACTGTGTCGCTCAGGAACAAGTTTGCGGGTTTTCAGAAATGGCACACAGATAGGCACAACGCTCACAAATAGCACGAATTTTAATGACACAACGAACGTCCTCCGCATTGGCAATGAGTCAAGCGCAAGCTCGGGCGCAGCCTTTAGAGGTCTTATTACGAATTTTCGCTGGGTCAAGGGCACAGCCCTTTACACGGCGAATTTCACAGTTCCTACGCAGCCACTGACTGCGGTGCCAAACACAAGGCTTCTGTTGCTGGCGACTTCGGCGGGCACGGTTTCAACGGATTCGAGTAGCGCCCCTAAAACAGTCACAAATAATAATGTAACATGGAGCGCTTCAACGCCGTTCGCGTGAGCGGCTGCGGGGGCGGGTATTGCCCTTGCGGCGCTCGCGGGACCGGCTACGGCTGCGCGAGCGGCTACGTGGAAGAGGAATTTTAGCAGCAACAGAGGCTAACACATTTAGTTTGTGTTTGGCTGCCAAAGCAGGTCCTCCATTCTGGAGGTCAAGTGGAGGCACATACTCGGCATGCTCATACGATGTATCTGGACTCAGAAAGCTTGGCGGCTGTCCTTTAAAGTTCGCGCTTGCATTCCGCAGACTCCGTCTTCTTGGAGTATTGCCCCGTTTGGCTGGCCCCCCATTGTCGAGTGAAAGCGGCGGTATCTTTCTTTTATTTAGAATCGATGCAGATTGGTCGGATGTGAATCCAGGCGGATTCGGCTTGAATTCGTTTCCAGCCATTCTCCTACTTAGGCCACTGAATATTAAAAATAAGCATTACATGCCCATTTTTAAGAGTCAGTGGCCGCGGCCAATACGCATTTAGAATGCGTATTGGCCTACCGGTGAGTGCTAAATTAAGAACACCCTTGCTAGGGTGTTCTTAATTTAGGCACATCACCTAATAGTCGTAGTGCCAAAAATGAAGAACGGTTGGTCCGTTCTTCATTTTTGCACACGACGGTAAGGCGCCGTCCCAAAAATTGCGCAGCCATGCGCCCCGCCGCGGGCACTTAGAAACCCCGTGCGTATTCAGAGAAGAGATGCCCTCTGGACTTGTTCGTCCCGATTCGGATATTCAACCCGTGGTGGGTATCCAATTCGGTATCTTTAGTCCTGAAGAGATTGAGCGGCGCTCTGTTGTGGAAATCACGAATCCTGGCACCTATGATGGCAATGAGCCGCGCATCGCCGGCCTCTTTGACTCGCGCATGGGTGTCCTGGATAACGGTAAGACGTGCCGCAGCTGTGGTAAGACGAATCATGACTGCCCGGGTCATTT
>JAIXUW010000173.1 GCA_027483355.1 Alphaproteobacteria bacterium | reverse complement strand
TAGGAGCCGCTGTGGTGGTAGGAGCCGCTGTGGTGGTAGGAGCCGCTGTGGTGGTAGGAGCCGCTGTGGTGGTAGGAGCCGCGGTGGTCGTGGGGGCTGCGGTGGTCGTGGGAGCTCTTGTCGTTGTAGAGGCCGCAGTGGTAGTGGGAGCCGCGGTGGTCGTGGGAGCTCTTGTCGTTGTAGAGGCCGCAGTGGTCGTGGGAGCTGCGGTGGTCGTGGGAGCTCTTGTCGTTGTAGAGGCCGCAGCTGCCTGCGGGAGCGTAGTTAATTCCCCTGTTAAGGTTGTCGTGGCAAGAGGTAAAGGCTGTAAAGGCTGTATACTTGCACCTGAGGGAGGTACATATGTGGCCTCTTCCTGTTCTGTAAGCACCTCTATAGAGGGTATATTGAGATCACCTACGTCAGGAATATTTATCATAAGTGAGTCTAGACTTGCCATATCACCAATATTAGCGAGGGATGTATCGAGCGCACTATCATCTAACGGCGGTAAAGGCTCCACATAAACCATTTGACCCGCCCCTGCTCCACTCGCAATCCCTGATAGATTCATAGGCGTCTCAAACACAATAGGTGGATGCAGCATCTGTAGGGCCTGTCCAATTGCACCACTCGGCTCACGGATATTCGCAGGTGTAAATTGTGGACCTGACGCAACATCTACGCTTAAGGGCGCCAGGACCGGTCCAGAGCTTGTCGCTGCTGCAATGCGTGCATTCACTCGAGGCCCACTTGCAGAAAAAAAGGGGCCTGTAACACTTTGTAGGGATGTTCGCACAGAAGAATATGTCTGTATAATTCGCACAAGCTGTTCGCGCTTGATTCCGAGTTTATCCATAAACGCAGAGCGTGCTGTCATATAGGCCCCAATCGCGCCATTTACTGTATTTCGTATAGGATTTGTAGAAGCCTCTGCAGAAGCTTTCTCATTGCTTGCAGTTTCAATCTGCGAAAGAATCTGTTGATACAGAGTTGGAATGTCGAGTCCGCCCCGATAGATAGGTCCACTCGGCCCGCTATACGGAATGAACGGGCCAGGGGCACCACTTGGCCCACTGGGAAGAGCCATTGGCTCTCCCCCTACAAAGCGATTGTGAATGGTGAGCAACACACTTTCGAGTTTTCCTTGTACATCCAAGAATCGATTGAGAGCCGTTCGCAGCTCAGCCTCTCGTGTATTACGTGTGGTTGCAGACGCCGCACGATTCGCATTGACACCCGTTTTCAGACCAGACACGTATGCGAGTGCATTATTAACTGTGGCAGCTCCAAAGGGCGGCAACGGAGGCACTGAGCCACTCGGCACGCTTGGTGGCCAGTTGGCCAACGCAGGATTGGTTGTGGTAGTTACAGTCTGTCCCGTTGTAGTTGGCACAGAAGAGATACTCTCTGTAGTTGCGCCACTCGTTGTATCGAGCACCTTGACACGGAATGTATCCTGTATAGTTCGTAACATAACCTGAACATCTGCAACCTGTGGAGTGATTCTTACAACCGCAGCGGAGCGCGTGCCGAGTGCTGCTGTTTCCACTGCCTGATTGGAGATAGCCGCAGGGGCAAGAATCGCATTTACATTCGCACCAACTAAGTCAGCGAATGTTGCTGGGGCGGGATTTGTAAGGGTGAAATAGTAGTTGTTCAGATTATTCCCAGCTGCAGATAGTTGTGAGGGTGTTGGGCGCAGATTGCTAGGCACATACGGCTGTAAAAAGGTCAGATTTGAGAATGATTCATTACTGAGATTCTGCGCGGCTGTTCTCGCATTTGACATGGTCTGCCCTTTCGTATCCATATCGACATATAGATTCGCAAGGTTCGAGAGAATCGCATAGTTGCTACTTTCACGCAGATACCGTATAAGTGCATTACTGTATGTATTAGAATACATATTAAATAGAATAGAATAGTCGTGCGCTACTTGCGAAATTTGCTCGTTTGACCGAGCTGTCTCAATATTTAAGTAGCGAGCTGTCATACTTATAACTGCATCCTTTACAGTCGTCTTATTACGGTCCATTAAGAATCCAGCGTAGTTGCTGCTCGATACCTGTACACCTGTCTGGAATACAATAAGATTACTGAGTGCATTTCTCGATCTGAGTTTATTTCCGAGTGTTAATCCCTGTATATATAAGGTGTCTTGTCTTAGCTTTTCCCTTACAATAGAATTGTAATTTGTGAGCACAGTTCGAATATTCAATCTGTCGCGCAGTAGCATGCCATAATAGAGACGGTCTAGATTCACTTCCAGATTGGATTGAGCTAAAAAGAGATTGGAGAGAAGCCCTCTCATACGCATCTTATCACGGAGACGAATTCCCTGTTCAAGTTGTTGTAGATTGGCTATATTCGAGCGCTGTAGAGGAGCAAGTTGAAATCCAAAGACTTGCATGGCCATTGCAGGAATCATCTGCGTATTGGATGTGAGGTCGCTAATCTCCTTCAGACGTGGTGCTACATTTGCATTGGCTGCTACCGATGCATTACTCGCAGGAATGAATGTATTATTCGAAAATCCGATATAGGCGTTTGAGGCATTTACCATTCCAT
>JAIXUW010000046.1 GCA_027483355.1 Alphaproteobacteria bacterium | reverse complement strand
GAAGCACGCAAACTGATCGGCGATCGCGCCAAGATCATCGTCAAGCTGGAAAAACCCTCTGCCATTGAATGGGTCGAGGAAATCATCGCCCTGTCTGATGCTGTCATGCTGGCGCGGGGCGATCTAGGCGTCGAAATTCCACCCGAAAAAGTCCCCAGTGTGCAAAAGCGTGTCGTGCGTGTCGCCCGCGAACAGGGCAAGCCGGTGATCATCGCGACCCAGATGTTGGAATCGATGATCTCCGCACCACGCCCCACCCGGGCTGAGGCCTCTGATGTCGCCACTGCCATTTACGATGGTGCGGATGCGGTGATGCTCTCGGCCGAAACCGCCAGCGGTGAATACCCCCTTGAAGCGGTTGCCATCATGGACAAGATCGCGCAAACCGTCGAGGCGGATGAGTTGTATCGCAAGATCATGGACGCCGAACATCCCGATCCGCACAGCACTTCGGCCGACGCGATCACCGCGGCTGCCACCAATATTGCCGATATCATCAAGGCAGCAGCGATTGTCAATTATACCATGTCGGGTTCGACGGCGCTGCGCACCGCGCGCGAGCGCCCGGCGGTGCCCATCTTGTGCCTGACCAATCGTGAAGGGGTGGCGCGCCGTTTGCAGCTGTCTTACGGCGTCTATGCGGTGATGACCGAGGATATCGACAATTTCAACGACATGGTCAAAAAGGCCTGTGAATTGGCGCGCGCCCATCGCGTCGCCAACAGTGGCCAAAGCCTGGTGGTCACCGCCGGTGTGCCCTTTGGTACTCCCGGCAATACCAATATTCTGCGGGTTGCGGTGGTGGATTAAGGCAGATCTGCTGATCCACGTGTAATGTGTAAAACACACTTTTGAATATATAATAAATCAAGCAAATCAATCGTTTGGTAAAAACGCTTGCCTAAATATGAAAAATTAGTTAATGTAGGATTCTGTCTTTTGACACCTCTTTGACGCAATAAACCAAACAACGCTCCAGGAATATCGGCATGGTGTATTTTCGCAGCCTTACCCAACATCAAACTTCAGCCAAAACGGCCGCCCATCTGACGCTGGCGGCGCAAACGGCTTTTCCGGTGGGTCGCCGCCATGCGCGTGACTTGGTGAAACTACGTTGTGTCGCGGGGCAGGAATTCACCCGTCAAACGGGTCAGGCGCAGGCGCAAGATCTGACACCGGCGCAAATGCATTTTGGGCAATTGGGGGTGATCGACCGTCATGGCCCTATGGGCGTTTTTCCCGCTTTTGAAAGGTTTTGATGATGACAATCGCTTTGAAGCTCGTCGTTGATAACGCGCCTTATGTCCCCAACACCAGCCGGCGCGAAGCGCTACATCTCCGTTTGGTGGCGGGCACCGCGTTTAATGGCGTATCGCGCGATAGCCGTCAGGACGTTTTGAATGATCCGGGCGTGCAAGCACTGTTCACCAAGCTTGGCTATGCCGCTGACGATCCGGCGCTCCATGCCTTGTTCGCGCCGCAGCCTGCCGTCTTTGAGAAGCTCAGCAGAATGCCTGACCCCTGGGCGTAATAATAACAGCGTTTTAGATGCCGCATAAAAAACCCCCGCCGTCCAGGGCGGGGGTTTTTCTTTATGCCCTTCTTTTATTTCGTGCAGCTGCCTTTGTCAGTGCTGCAATTCTCGCTGCCGCACATGCTTTTCTTAAGCCAGCCTGCTACCACAGCGCCCACAATCGGCGCTGCGATAAACAGCCACAACTGATCCACTGCCCAGGTGCCCTGAAAGACCGCTTGGCTGAGGCTGCGCGCCGGGTTGACCGAGGTATTGGTAACCGGGATGCTGATCAGGTGGATCAGTCCCAGCGTCAGACCAATCGGCAGAGCGGCCATACCTGCGGGCGCGCCACCGTTCGTGACGTGCAGAATGACGGTGACCAGGAAGAAGGTGAGTACAGCCTCGGCAATAAAGGCCGACTGCTGATCGAAACCGCCGGGTGAATATTCACCAAAGCCGTTGGCGGCAAAACCAGCGGTCACATCAAAGCCCGCCTGGCCCGAGGCGATGAGGTAGATGATACCAGCACCAATCAGGGCACCGCCGATTTGTGCCACGATATAGGGCAGCACGCGGCCTGAACAGAATTTGCCCGCTGCCACCATGCCCAGCGTCACCGCCGGGTTGAAATGCCCACCCGAGATATGGCCAAAGGCGAAACTGGCGGTGATCAGCGCAAAGCCAAAGGCCAGCGCGACGCCGAGGTTGCCGATACCAAACTCAGGAAAGCCCGCCGCCAATACCGCAGCACCACAGCCGCCCAATACCAGCCAGGCCGTGCCCAGCGCTTCTGCCATCATGATTTTTTTTGTATTCATCTGTCGTGTCCCCTTTGTTGTTGTAACGGGGGGCAGACGTAAAGCCGCCCCCTGTGAAGAGTGTTTCACACGGGATCGGAAAAAAGCAAATAAAAACAGGATGTTATGCTGCGGCGCAGCAGGTCTTAGGCGTTACCACCGTCTTTGTGCAGCCACCACGATTTGCTGTTGATCGAGAAGATCGGCTTGTAGCGGTTGACGTCTTCGGCCGAACGGGTGCGCTTGTCTTGGTTGTCGAGAACAAAGGTGCCCTCGTTGGTATAGACGATCAGGATAGCGTGCGGGATGTTTTTGATTTTATCCTGCACGATGGCGATGCGCATTTTGTCGGCGGCAAAGCCCAGTGCCCGCAGGCTCGCGTATTTGGCAATGGCAAAATCTTCGCAGTCGCCGCCGCGCGAGAAAAATTCGATCGGCGTCGCCCAATAATCCGACTTGGAATAATTCTGGCGGTCTTCGATATACGTCGTCTTGTTGATGTAATCATTCACAGCAGCTACTTGTTGCGCTGCGGACTGGCCGCGCAGTCGCTGCATTGAAGCTTTCCAAGCCTGCACCCGGGGGCTGGCGTTTTGCGTTCTCATTTGATCTTCGAAACGCGCCATCACGGTCGTCCATTTGGTAAAGGCGGTGATGTCGTTGGAACGCACCTCGGCCGTGCCGAACAGGCCGCTGCCCTGGGGCGCCAGTTGCGGGCGCACCGCCGCCACCGGGGCTGCCATCGTGGGGGCCGCTGCCGGCGCAATGGCAGCGGCGGCGTTGGCGGGCAGGGCCATAGCATATTGCTGGGCCTGGACTTTGGTGGGCCCGCCGTAATGGCGCTGGAAGGATGCCACGCGGATTTGCTGCTGGCGGGGTGTATCCGCCTGGCTACGGACCGCATGGGCACCCATTTGGGTGGCGGCGGTCACCGCCAGCTGGACGTTGCTGAGTGCGTGTTCTTCAGCACGGGCCGAATTGGGCGTGACCATCTGCATCATCATGGTGAGGCCGGCCGCCGATACTTTCAGGCACCACTGCTCGGTCAGCTTGCGGTAGAGTTGGACAGCGGAAAGGGTGCCCTCGCGGACGAGGATTTTACCCAGGGGTTCGCGGGTGGTTTTTTGGATCGACAGGGCCTGGTGCAGTTGCTCGGACGTGATCAGGCCGCCAGCGATCAACAGGTCGCCCAAACGGGTGCTGTGCAGACGGTGGCCCACCGAGCGCAGGAAGCTTTGGGTAGTGTCGCTTTGCGGGCGCTGGTCCGGCATTGTCATCTTCGACATCAGCAGATCCCTCAAAATGCTGTTTCGATCACACCCCTATTATTATGCAATAAGTGTTAACGGGCGGTGAATCTGCCATGCTTTTGACAATAAGTTTTGCCTTGGCCTGGGCCACTTTAGAAAAACCCTTATTTAATAAGGCTCTTTGTCCGTGGCCGGTGCGGGCTGGTTTGCCGTCAGCCTTGAAAACAGGGGGGCGACTGCCGTAATCTGCCCTACACAAACTGACAAAATAACCAGCCGAAAGTCCTGCCATGACCGCCGCCCCCGTCTTGCCGAGCCTTGATGATCTGGCCCCCGCCGCCCTGCAAAATGCGGTAGGGCAACTGGCGCGCGGCCGCGTCTTGTGTATCGGCGATATCATGCTGGACCGTTTTGTTTATGGCGGGGTCGAGCGTATTTCCCCCGAAGCGCCCATCCCCGTTTTGCACGTGGCGCGCGAAAAGAAAATGCTGGGCGGTGTGGGCAACGTGGCGGCCAATATTGCCAGTCTCGGCGGGCAGGTGACCCTGCTGGCGGTCACCGGTCACGACGCGGCGGGTAACGAGATTGTAGCGGCGCTGGAGGCACAAAACATCACTGCCCAGCTGATCGTGGCGACGGATCGTCAGACGACCGTTAAAACCCGCTTTATCAGCAATGGCCAGCAGATGCTGCGGGTGGATGAGGAAAAAACCACGGCGGTACCCACCGAATGCGAAGCGGAATTGCTTGATTGGGTTGAAACCTATTTGCGCGACGTGGGTGCAGTCATTTTATCAGACTATAAAAAAGGTGTGCTGACCGACCGCGTTTTACAAGGAGTTATCACACGCGCCGCTGCCGCTGGGGTGCCGGTGATCGTCGACCCCAAGGATAAAAACTTTAACCGCTACCGGGGGGCGGCACTGGTCACCCCCAACCGCAAAGAACTGGAAGCCGCCGTGGGCCAGCCTTGTGATACCGATGCAGCCGTTGAGGCAGCGGCGGCCGAGCTGCAGAAAAAATTTGCTTTCGGGGCTGTCCTTGCCACACGCAGCCAAGCTGGTATGTCGTATATCAACGCGAGCGCTCCGGTACCGGTGGCGCTGCATATCCCGGCCCAGGTGCGTGATATCTATGACGTGTCGGGGGCGGGGGATACAGTGATTGCGACACTCGCCACGGGTATCGCGGCAGGCCTACCTGCCCCCACTGCGGTCATGCTGGCCAATCTGGCGGCAGGTATTGTCGTGGGTAAGCCCGGCACGGCCACGGCGCGCCCTGATGAGCTGCTCAGCGTGATTGCCGATGCTGCCAGCCATGACAGTGCACGGGGAAGTCTCTGGGCGGGGGCTGCTGCCCGCAAAAGGCTGTCACTGCCCGGCGCGGTGGACGAAGCGAACCGTCGGCGCGTGAAGGGGCAGATTATTGGTTTTACCAACGGCTGCTTTGATTTGTTACACCCGGGTCATCTGAGTACGTTGCGCCAGGCACGGGCTGCCTGTGATTATCTGGTGGTGGCGATCAACAGCGATGCCTCGGTCCGCCAGCTTAAAGGGCCGACCCGACCCGTGCAGGACGAAGTGACCCGCGCCGATATTCTCGCCAGTCTTGAAATGGTCGATTGCGTGTTGGTGTTCGACACCGAAACGCCGATGCCGCTGCTCGAGGCGCTGCGCCCCGATGTGCTGATCAAGGGCGGGCAATATAAGCTCGAAGAAGTCGTGGGCTATCAACTGTTGCAAAGCTATGGCGGTCGCATCGTCCGCGCCGATATGGCCGATGGTTTTTCCACCACCAATACCATTGCGCGGATGGCGAGCTGATCTATCCGTTTGAATTATTTTGTGAATTCCACAGGCGCGGGTAGGCTTCGTTCTTTTTTCATTATTTTAGGTTAGCCTTGAGATAACCTGGGCGGTGTATTGCCCGTGAGAGGGTTATAAAAGGGTGACCGTGCAAAAAATCGTCCTCGCCTCGACCAGTGAGATCAAGCGTTTGGCTTGTGTGGCGGCTTTTCCGAATGCGCAGATTGTCATGGCGATGGTGCGCTCGGGCGTGGCCGAGCAACCGATGGGCGACGAGACGCTGCGGGGGGCCCGTAATCGGCTGGGCAATGCACGGGTGATTACGCCCGATGCCGATCTTTATGTCAGTATCGAAAACGGTATTTTTATCGATGCGGACGCTTACGTCGATCGCGCTGTGGTTTTGTTGCAGGATCGCCAGCGCCGCGAGACGGTTTTTTATAGTGAAGGCGTGGCTTTTCCCGCAGCAGCGGTCGAGATCGCGCAGGCCCGCGGCTTTCAATTCCATACGGTGGGTGCCGTGTTGGCCGAACAAGGCGTCATCAAGCATGCGGCCGACCCGCATCGCTGTCTGAGCGGTACCCCGCGCGCCACGTATATTCGGGATGCCTTGCAGGCGGCGGCGCGTCTGCATCAGCAAGATGTCAAAGCAATGCCTCAGTCACCTCGCACCCCGCGTCGTTGAAACGTCTAGAGAGAGGTAAAAAATGTCCGCTGATAAACCTCAAGAGCCTATTACCCGCCGAGAACTCTTCTGCGTGGCCCGGCGTGAAGCCAAGGCGGTGGTCCAGGATGCGGCAAGTCTGGCGGGGCTCGCGACCGAAAAAGTACTGAACACAGTTTTAGGCGCTCCTGCAAAACCCGATAACAAAAAATAGGTAGGTCCATGCAAGGCGAACGCGAAAAGCTTTTCAATGCGCGGGGACGATTGAGCGCCGACCGGATGGCGTTCGCCGGTGCTGACCGGGCTTATTTTATTCAGCAGCTTGCGCAGAATCTGCAAACTCTGCAGTCGCATAGAGAGGCGTCGACACGGGGCATGGCGCTGCAAGGGTTGCACGCTTTGTTAAGCGCAGAGGCCGCCACGCGCGGTAAAGCGGGGCCGGATTTTGCTGTGGATGTAACCCAGGCAGCCGAGGCGGCGCTGAAACGGCTGAAAGCCGCCGAAAAACGCGCCAACGCGAAAGTCGCTGCACGCCGCGTACTGTAAAAAGCACATTTGATTATTCAACTTCCCGCGGCGTCTCGCCCCGCTGCGGGGTAGCGGCGGGTGTTTTGGCAGCGGGCGCCCGCAGACCTTTTTTGGCGGCATTCACGGCGCTTTCGACCATCAGCAGTTCTTCACAACCCGAGGCGCCGCAGACGCTGCGTAAAACCTGCATCTGTTCGATTGCCTTGGGCATATTGTCCTGATCAAGGTAATGCAGCGCCAGATAGGCATTGGCCCCCAGATGGGTCGGCATGACGGCCAGCGCGCGGCTGAAATTCTCCCGCGCTTGTTTACGATCGCCCAGTTGTGCATAGGCGACGCCCAGATAAGTGTAAGCATCAGCATGGGGGCCGTGGCGTTGGATGACGGCGGTGGTTTCACCCAGCGCTTCGGCATATTTGCCGGTTGCCAGAAAATACTCGGCCTTAGTGAGGCCACTGTCCGCCCGGAAGGGGACTTCTTCTTTGACGGAAACCTCGGCTTGCGCGGTGGTCACGATAAGAAGACCGGCTATGAGGATGAGGATAAAACGCTGCATCTTTGTCAAGCGCTCTCGGCAATGCGAAAGCCTTCTAAACCGTCATAGACGGCAGGCTCGCTGTGAACTTCGTCAACGCGGGCCAGTTCCGGACCATGCCGACAGGCGCGTAAAAGATCGCTGACGGCGCGAGCCTCGCCGCTGAAAATCGCTTCGACACGGCCATCCTGGCGGTTGCGTACCCAGCCGTTGATGTTGCGGCTCTCCGCCTCGCTTTGCACCCAGCGGCGAAAGTTGACGCCCTGGACAAAGCCGGCGATAAAAACGCGCACGGTATCTTGCGGTAGACTGCCGGCGGTCGCGGGCGTATCGGGGGTGTCAGGCGGTGCCATCGGCATATTCCTATTGCGCGGTGAGGACCAGGCAGGTGTTTTTCAACTGCCGACAAGCATCGCTGGCGTCGTTGTGGTTAAGGCCGGTAAGACGCGCGCGATAAATAACGCCGCGATTGGTCATCAAAGGCACAATCACATACTCGGCATTCTGTGTCAGGCGCGCGGGCAGTTCCTGATGCGCGGTTTTAAGGGCGTTCATCCCCGCCGCATGGGTGGAAAAAGCACCAATCTGCACAGCCCAGCCGCCCAAGCTGCCGGGCAGCGTGGCTTTGGCGAGCTGGGTGGGCGTGGGCTCGATTTTATCATCGTTGCGGTCGCCCTGTTCGGTGACCAGGCCCATCGCGTCGAAGTGGGGTAGTTGCGGACGGCCGGCGCTCAAGACGGGTGCGGCCTGACCGCTGGTGGCAGCGATGGCGGCGGCGGTGGTGGCGCTGACAGGTTTGGCGATTGCACCTTGTTTGCGGTCGGCAATCAGGCTGGCTACACGCACATCGTCCAGGCGGGCAAAGCCCAGGTCCAGCAGCTGCGCCATATGATCATTGCGGCTTTTCGATGTTTGGCCCCCGAAAACCACGCCGACCAGACGCGAACCATTGCGCTTGGCGGAGGCCACCAGATTGAAACCGGATGCGTGAATATAGCCGGTCTTGATAC
The DNA here is from genome assembly GCA_027483355.1 of Alphaproteobacteria bacterium. Lineage (GTDB taxonomy): Bacteria > Pseudomonadota > Alphaproteobacteria > Micavibrionales > UBA2020 > JAEXMB01. The sequence continues at coordinate 4,906 of JAIXUW010000046.1, read as the reverse complement.
CATCCATGCCCACATAGCTGTTCATCAGCTTGTTGTGGCTGGCATAGGTGCGGCCGGCATAGGTAAAGCTTTTGGTGCTGAAGTATTTATATTCGCGCGGGAAGTCACGGTGGATAGCTTGTCCCAGGAGCGCCATGTCGCGGGCGCTCGAAATCTGCGCCTTATGTGGCAGGCCCGAGGCATTTTTAAAAGTGGTGTTCTTCATACCCAGTTGCCGGGCGCGTTTGGTCATCAGATCCGCAAAGGCGCTTTCACTGCCGGCAACCGCCTCGGCCAGAACGACGGCCGCATCATTGGCCGATTTGGTGACGAGGCCGTAAATGGCATCTTCGACGCGAATGGTGGAACCAGCCGCAAGGCCCAGCTCGGACGGCTCCATGAATGCCGCGTGTTTGGAGACAGGTACGCGTGTATTTTTGGTGAGGCGGCCGGACTGAATGGCTTCGAAGGTCATGTAGAGTGTCATGATCTTGGTAAGCGACGCCGGAAATAATTTTTTGTCGGCATTTTTTTCAGACAGCACATAGCCAGTTTCCGCTTCGATGACGATCGAGGCATAGCGGTCCGGCGGCTTGGCGGCGGCCTTCTTTTTCTTGGTGGCGGCGTCAGCCTCGCTCGCACACAGCAACACCGCTAGGATGCTGGCGATCAGCATACATTTTGTCCAGCGGACAGACATAAAACGGATGGCGCCGGGCGCCGGTGGTTGTTTTTCTATCATTATTCCCCTGTGCTGGCCTGGCTGGCCAAGCGGCATTTCGCTGCTAACCCACGGATCTTATTGCCCGTTTGACGGAACGCCCCCAAAAATGGCAACGCACCATCTGTCCCTGTATTCAATTTAAGGCGAGACGGTGCGGTTGTCGAGCGTTCTGGCGGGCGGCAAGGCTGACCCTTTAGGCGCGCAGGCGGAAATTCAGGCTGTAACGGGGGGTATTGGTGATCGCCGCCATGGGGACAACGCTGGTATCGCCGCCAGCTCCCACCGGGGGTGCCCAGGGGGTCGGCAGATAGGGTTGCGGGTTGCCCGGTACCTCGGGTGTGGGGATGACGGGCGGGGCGGTGCCGGGCAGCGCCGGAGCGGCGAAGACGATCGGATAATCGCGGTCTACATCGTAGGGGCCGGTCGCGGGATCTGAGAACAGACGGTAAAACGCGTAATTGACCATGTTGCAGGCAAGATCATTGCGCGCGGCCGAAGACGCGCGGCCAAAGACGCCCACGATGATCCGGTGGCCGCCCCGCTCGGCGGAGAGAACAATGTTGGAGCCGGCGGCGCGAATATAACCGGTTTTGCCGCCATCAATGCCCGGGCATTCCGCCGAGTTCAGCAGGCGGTTGGTGTTGGTCCACGTGGTGCCCCGATAGGTGAAGCTGGGGATGCCCAGATAGCGCGCATAATAGGCGGGGAAGTCGCGTTGTATCGCTTCCAGCAAAATGACCATATCGCGGGCCGAGGTCACCTGACTGTCATCGCCGAGGCCGTTGGCATTGAAGAAATTGCTATTGGTCATGCCCAATTCACGTGCTTTCGCGTTCATTTGACGAGCAAAACCGGCACGGTCACCGCCCAGGGTTTCACCCAGGACCACGGCCGCGTCATTGGCTGAATGCACCATCAGGCCGCGCACGGCATCGTCAACGCTGATGCGGCTGACCACTTGATTGGAAATCGTGCGTGTCCCGTAAACGGGTACGCGGCGGCCATTGCGGGTACGGTAGCGAATAACATAGCGCTCACTGCGCGAACTCATCATGCCAAGGTTGGTACGGGGCTGGCCTGCGGCGTTGCGCGACACACTCAGCATCTGGTCAGAACTCAGACGGCCGCTTTCCATGGCTTCAAACGTCAGATAGGCGGTCATCAGCTTGGTGGTCGAGGCCGGGAAGATCCGCGTATTCGAATTGAATTCAAACATCACGTTGCGGCTGCCGACATCGTAGACGATGCTGGCGGGCGTTGGACCGCGGGGGGTGGCAGATGCTGCTTCCGGCACGGCCACGGCCGCCATGGTGGCCGCCATGGCGGTGGCCACGGCGCGTTGGCGACGACCGGCGTTCGTGAAGATACCGCCCAAAACGGGGCGCGAAGACTGTGGTGACTGCGACTTGACCCGCGTGTTCTTCATAGCCGTTTTTGATCCTTCCTGGCCTCAACACGGAACCATCGACGATGCCATTGCATCGCGAACTCCCGCGCAAAAAAGCAGATGGAGAAATTGATTTAAGCGAGAGTAGAAACTTTGTAATTTTATGTCAAGATTGCCCGAGAAGTTTTTCCTCTTGTTGCTGTGCAGCAGGTCTCGCGCCTTATTTGCAAAACTGCTATTGTTTTAACGCAATGTTCATTTCAGCTTATATAATTGAGACCCTAACCATCCCGCGCGATCCAAAGCGGTAAATCTAGTAAAGTTATGTCAATAAAGAATACAGCAGCCACGCAGATGACACGCCGTATGCCGGCGCCGCGCCTTGAAGACGGCCCCGGCCGGCAGGGCGGCGGGGGCGTGCCTGATGTGGGGGTACTGACGCGCACGCGTCTGCGCACCAAAAAGCCGTCGATGTACCGGGTCTTGCTGCTCAATGATGATTTCACCCCGATGGATTTCGTCGTCCACGTGCTGGAGCGGTTTTTTGCCAAAAGCCGCGAAGAGGCGACCGACATCATGCTGCAGGTCCATAAAAAAGGCGTGGGCACCTGCGGCGTCTATACCTACGAAGTCGCCGAGACCAAAGTTAATCTGGTGATGGATTTCGCCCGCAAAAACGAACACCCGCTGCAATGCACGCTGGAAAAGGAATAAAGGTAGATCGCCATGCTCTCACGTCATCTTGAACAGACGCTGCACCGCGCCCTTGCTTTTGCCAATGCGCGCCAGCATGAATTTGCTACCCTCGAGCATTTATTGCTGGCACTGGTCGATGACCCCGATGCCCTGGCGGTTATGCGGGCATGCGGTGTCGATGCCGAAGTGCTGCGAGCTGATCTGACCCGCTATATCGATGTCGAGCTGCAAAATCTTATTCATCCGGCGATGGACGAAGCCAAGCCTACCTCCAGCTTTCAGCGCGTGCTGCAACGTGCCGCCATTCACGTGCAGTCATCGGGCCGCGAAGAAGTCACCGGGGCCAATGTTCTGGTAGCGCTGTTTTCCGAGCGGGAAAGCAATGCTGTCTATTATCTGCAAGAACAGGAAATGACCCGCTTCGATGCGGTGAACTATATTTCACATGGCATCGCCAAAGTGCCGGGGCAGAGTGAACCGCGGTTGGCGCAAGGCGCCGATGAAGAGGCCGGTATTGACGAACCTGTGGTTAAAAAAGGCCGCGATGCTTTGGATGCCTATTGCGCCAACCTGAACGTCAAGGCGCAGGCTGGCAAGATTGATCCGCTGATTGGAAGAGTCGCCGAAGTGGACCGCACCATTCAAGTTCTCTGCCGCCGGTCAAAAAATAACCCCCTCTATGTCGGTGACCCCGGCGTCGGTAAAACCGCGATTGCCGAGGGCCTCGCCCGCCGTATTGTCGAGGGCGATGTGCCCGATGTCCTGCTTGAGGCCACGATTTACGCGCTGGATATGGGCTCGCTGCTGGCGGGCACCCGCTATCGCGGTGACTTTGAAGAGCGCCTTAAATCTGTGATCGCGGAGTTGCAAGCGCTGCCGCATGCGATTTTGTTTATTGATGAGATTCACACCGTCATTGGTGCTGGTGCCACGTCGGGGGGGGCCATGGATGCCTCCAACTTGCTGAAGCCCTCACTGTCCAACGGCACGTTACGCTGTATTGGCTCCACCACCTATAAAGAATACCGCAATCATTTTGAGAAAGATCGCGCGCTGGTGCGCCGCTTTCAAAAGATTGATGTGCATGAGCCATCGATTGAAGACACCATCAAGATCCTCAAAGGCCTCAAGCCCTATTACGAAGAACATCACAAGGTACAATACAGCGAAGAAGCCCTCCGGGCCGCCGTCGAACTCTCGGCCCGTTATATCGGCGACCGCAAGTTGCCAGACAAAGCGATTGACGTGATCGACGAGGCCGGGGCCGCCCAAATGCTGCTGCCCGAAGCCAAGCGCAAGAAAACCATTGCCCTGAAAGATATCGAGGCGACGGTGGCCAAGATTGCCCGCATTCCACCGAAGTCAATCACCAAGGATGACCGCACCGCGCTCTCCAACCTGGAACGTGACCTTAAAACCATGGTCTTTGGTCAGGACGATGCGGTGATGGCACTGTCATCGGCGATTAAACTGGCGCGAGCGGGTCTACGTGAACCGGAAAAACCAATTGGCTGCTATCTCTTTTCTGGCCCCACGGGTGTGGGCAAAACCGAAATTGCGCGACAGCTGGCAAAAACGCTGGGCCTCGAGCTGATCCGATTTGATATGTCGGAATACATGGAGCGTCACAGCGTCAGCCGTTTGATCGGTGCGCCCCCGGGTTACGTCGGTTTTGATCAGGGCGGTTTAATGACCGAAAAGATTGATCAGCATCCACATAGTTTATTGCTGCTGGATGAAATCGAGAAAGCGCATCCGGATTTGTACAATATTCTTTTACAGGTGATGGATTACGGTCGTCTCACTGATAACAATGGCAAGACGGTCGATTTCCGCAACACCATCGTTATCATGACAACCAACGCAGGGGCGGCCGAAATGGCGCGGCCGGGCATTGGCTTTAACCGCGGCGTGCATCACAACGACTCCGAAGAGGCGATCAATCGCACCTTCACGCCCGAATTCCGCAACCGGCTCGATGCGATTATCCCCTTCGCCCCCTTGTCGCCCGAAACCATTGGCCGTGTGGTCGATAAATTCGTCATGCAGCTGGAGGTGCAGCTGTCTGATCGCGGCGTCACCATTGAACTGAGTGATGCGGCGCGGGGCTGGCTGGGTCG
>JAIXUW010000312.1 GCA_027483355.1 Alphaproteobacteria bacterium | reverse complement strand
GGCTTGGCCCGGCTGGAACGGGCGTTGGCGCAATTCATGCTAGATACCCATACGCAAGAACATGGCTATACCGAGGTATCGGCCCCTTTGCTGGTAAGGGCCGAGGCGTTGTTTGGTACAGGCCAGTTGCCTAAATTCGAAGAAGATATGTTCAAGACGACATCGGGGCATTATCTGGTATCGACCTCGGAAATTTCGCTGACCAATTCGGTTCTGGACAGCATCGTTGATGTGGCGGATTTGCCGCTGCGTCTCACCTCGCTGACACCGTGTTTTAGATCCGAAGCAGGGGCGGCCGGGCGTGATACCCGCGGCATGATCCGCCAGCATCAATTTTATAAGGTGGAACTGGTGAGCATCACCGGCGAAGACCAGTCCAGTGCCGAGCACGACCGCATGACCGAATGCGCGGAAACCATTCTCAAAAAGCTTGAACTGCCATTTCGCACCATGGCTCTTTGCACCGGCGATATGGGTTTTTCTGCCCGTAAAACCTATGATATCGAAGTATGGCTGCCGGGGCAGAATGCCTATCGTGAAATCTCCAGCTGTTCGAATTGCGGTGATTTTCAGGCGCGGCGCATGAAGGCCAGGTACAAAAAAGAAGGCGATAAGAACACGACTTTCCTGCATACCCTCAATGGCTCGGGTGTCGCGGTGGGGCGCGCGTTGATTGCCGTTCTTGAAAATTATCAACAAGAAGACGGCAGTATTGCCATCCCCGCGGTGCTCAAGACCTACATGGGCGGTATGACCAAACTGGAGCGTGCGAATGCTTGAGTTCCCGCAAGACTTATCCAAAGCGCGCATCATGATTTCGAATGATGACAGCATTCATTCCGAAGGTATTCGCGTGCTGGAACAGGCGGCCTTGGCTATTACGCCGCACGTCTGGGTGGTTGCACCTGAAACGCAGCAATCGGCGGCGGGTCATTCGCTGACCATCCACTCTCCTTTACGCATAAAAAAGTATGACGAGCGTCATGTCTCCGTCTATGGCACACCCACCGACTCTGTACTGATCGGCGTGCAAAAAATTATGGCGGATGCCAGGCCTGACATTATTTTATCAGGGGTCAATCATGGGCAAAATACGGCCGATGATGTGACCTATTCGGGTACGATTGCGGCCGCCATCGAGGCGACCCTGATGGGTATCCCCGCCATTGCCTTTAGTCAGGATCACGACGAGACCAGTCAGGGGCCGGTCGATTTTAGCCTGGCCAAAAAAATGTTGCCTGATCTTTTGCAACGCTTTGCCGGGCTGAAATGGGAGCGCAACGTTGTTATGAATGTCAACCTGCCGCTGCCCAAAGCCGGGGTTACGCCTGAATATCGCGTGGTGCCGCAGGGACATTACAGCGTCGAAAAGCAGGATATGATCGATTGTACCGATCCGCGCGGCCGCCCTTACTACTGGATAGGCCCACCGCCGCTGCGTGACACCCTGGATATGACACGGGATATTGGTGTTTTGCATGCAGGTCATGTGACGATTACGCCTTTGTCGCTCAACCTCACACATTACCCGACACTTGAAACTTTGCAGGGTAAGTTCACGCAAGAGGCAGCAGCATGACGGTTTTAGCGCGCAAAATCCGTCTGATTATGAAGCTGCGTAAATCGGGCATAACCGATACCAAAGTTCTAGGGGCTATTGAACGAATTCCTCGCGAGCTGTTTATTCCCAGCTATTTCCACGATCAAGCCTACGAGGATATTGCGCTCCCGATCGGTCGTGGCCAGACAATCAGTCAGCCCCTGGTGGTGGCGGCGATGACCCAGGCGCTGCAGGTCAATGACCGGCACAAAGTGTTGGAGATCGGCACGGGTTCCGGTTACCAGGCAGCCATTCTGGCCAAACTGTGCCGCCGGGTTTATAGCATCGAGCGCCATCGCCCCCTGTTATCCGGTGCCGAAGAACGCTTGAATGCTTTGCAAATTCGTAATATCACCTGCAAAGCAGCCGATGGCATGAAGGGCTGGATCGAGCAGGCCCCCTTCGACCGCATTATTGTCACCGCAGCGGCGGGCGATGAGGCGCCGGCGGCCTTATTGGAGCAAATGAACATCGGCGGTATCATGATTTTGCCGATGGGGCGCGATAAGGCGAGCCAGTTCATTTACCGTGTGACGCGGGACGAGCAAGGGCATCATTTCGAACAGATGATGCCGGTACGTTTTGTACCGCTTTTACCCAAAGTGGCCCGCGATGAACCCGACCCAGTGATCGATGACGCGACCTTGAATTACGGCGCGGGTGAAGATGTTTTTGTTGAGCCCGATGTACCCAGTTGGCTGCAAAAACCGGCCTGATATGTTGCGTTTTATCGCATATACGGCCTGTTTAGTGACGGTTATCGGCGGGCTAACCGCCTGTGAAATGCCCGTCACCCGTAACCCGGTACCCGTCACTCAATTGGGTTTGAAAACTGACTCGCGTGCCGGTGCGGTCATGGTGCGATCAGGCGATAGTGTCAACGCGATTGCGCAGCGTTATCGTCTGAATACCCGCGATATTATTGACGCCAATAATTTGGTGCCACCCTATCATTTGCGCGAAAATCAGCGTCTGTTACTGCCGCCGCCGGCCGAACACAAGGTGGGGCGCAACGACACGTTGTTACGCCTGTCCAAGATGTATGATGTATCGATCTCTGAAATGGTGCGCCTCAATGCGCTCAGCGAGCCCTATAAATTACAAGCGGGGCAGGCACTACGTTTACCGGCACGCATGAACGCATCGACGTTTGATATGAATGCACGTGAAGAAGCGATTGTACAGGTATCGCCGGAATCGCAACGCGTGGCATTAATCCCCAAGGCACCGGCGACAGCAGATACTGGTGAGCGCCCGCTACTAGCGCGCAGTTTATCCGATATGTCGCTGAAGCCTTTGAATGGCGTGCGTGGTGACTTTGCCTGGCCGGTTCAAGGTAGGGTGATTTCAAAATATGGCCCCAAGACAGGCGGGCTTTTCAATGATGGTCTTAACATCGCAGCGGCACGCGGCACACCGGTTAATGCGGCGGCGGCGGGGACTGTTGTTTATGCCGGTAATGATCTACAAAGCTACGGCAATATGATTTTACTGCGCCACCCCGGCGGCTTTGTGACCGCATATTCCCATCTGGCGGAGACAACCGTTAAACGAGGTGCCGCCGTTATCAAAGGACAAAAGATCGGCACCGTCGGCAGCACGGGAACGGTCGCGGAACCCCAACTGCACTTTGAAATCCGCAAAGGCAGCCAGACCTATGATCCGGTCAGGTTTTTGGGCGGTTAGG
>JAIXUW010000279.1 GCA_027483355.1 Alphaproteobacteria bacterium | reverse complement strand
TCGCCATGGTTGCAATAAGCCTGCAGGCCCATGACCACGGCGCTGGAAAGTTCGGGGTGTTTCAGCTTGTGCTTTTTATTGATCTCGCCCACCGCAAAGGTGTAGTCGCGCAAAATGGTCTTATCGGCCAGATCCGTTTCCGTCGGGTTGAGAACAATCGCCGGCGTGACTTCCAAGACATCACCCTTTTTGATGTTCTGAGTACAGAAAACCCCGCGCCCCTTGCGCGGCACTTCTTTCATGTAAAGACCATCGCGGCGGGTGAAGATCAGGTGTTTGGCATCAGATTTCGACATTTTGCACTACTTGGTCAAGGTGGTGGCCCCAGCCGGACTCGAACCGGCACGCCCGTAAGGACAAGCGATTTTAAGTCGCCTTCGGAAAACTTAAACTCTTGATAAATCACATGAAAATGGCAGTCGCCAGAATTTATGTGTAAGAGAATGTGTAAGTTTTCGCTCGGAAGCGACCCGAGATCGCACCGGGGGTCACCGGGTTGGTTTTCCGGATACACGGGCGGCCGTCTGGTGATACACCGGTTCGACACGCTCTTAAATCCGTCTTGACGCTAGCACACTCGCCTCGCGGGGGAACAGAGATTTGTGCGCAGCAGGACATCGGCTGACCCCGGGTTTCCGGGGTCAGCCGATGCTCGCCGTCAATGGCCGGAGAACACATGGATCTCATCCCAGGCCGTGCTGACGGTGAATAGATCGCCGTTCAGCTCGGCATCTCGCGCCATCGCCTGATAGTCGATGTAGTAGCGAATAGAGGCAGGGATGGTGACGGTCTCTTCCGTCAATTCCTGCACGTAATCGGCAAGGCTGGCGTAGGCCCCGATGTACCGATCAATCAGGGCCTCTTCGGCTTCGCCGAGATCACCGCTGTAGTGATCCAAGAGGGCCGACCCGAGCGCGCCATGCTCGGCCAAAAAGGCCGCCAGCTCGCTCACGCGCTCGAAGCTTGCATACTCCTCGATGCGGATAGAGCCGAAACCTTCGAAGTCATGGATCGCCCATTCTTCAGCAGCGGCGACGGGCGATGCGGTCAGCATCTGCTGCACGGCGGCAGAGATCGTCGAAGGGTCCTGGGCGGCGTCAATCCAGACGCCATGTAGGTAGCCGTTATTGTAGGCCGCGAGACAGGCCACGTAGATGCGGGGATTGGTGGAGGTCATTGCTGACCTCCTTCACCGCGCTCGGTGATCGCCCGAAGAACCAGACGTCCCTGCAAAGGGATGGCGTCGCAGGAGAGGTTGAAACCCATGCCATCCTTGTTCGGCCACGCCGCCCCGATGGGCGTCCAGATCGCCTGTTCACCGTCACCGAGGACACGATAGAGGCGGTGCGTCGGCTTGCGGGTCAGCGGCAGCTGCTGCGGTTTGGGTTGAGTGTTTCTGGCCATAGAAGGTCTCCTTTTTCTGGCCGCGGACCATTCCGCGGCTTCATGGGAGCCCAGGGCCTCAGGTCATGGAGACGGCGGTCACACCCCGCGCGCCAGCGCGCCCGTCAGGGGGCGGAGCTGCACGGAGCCGTCAGGCGGAGGAAGCGAGCCGGGTTGATCGGCGGCGGGCCTGAGGCACACCGCTCACACAAATGAAGCCCGCAAATGTCTCGTCGGCATCTCGGGAGACCTGCGCCAGACACAAGCCAAATCAGCCTCTTACACACCCGCTACGGCATGAGCCCACAATGCTTCGTGTACCCATGATATGATGGAGATAGCCGCCTAGGTGGCGGAGAATCGGGGCCGTTTGGGGGAATGGGTTTCGGCAACTGACGGCTTTATCGAAGCCGATGTGATCCGCTGGACAGAGGGCATCTACGAAAAGCGACGCGGGAAAAAGGGCAAATCCCGTCGCCTGGGCGAACGTCTGGTCGCCGCCGAGGTCATCGAAGCGACCGAAGATGGCTGGCTCAAGCTCCTCGTTCGCGCCTGCACCGTAACAAAGGACGATTTCTCAAACGCCCGCCTGCCGCCTCTGGGCGCCGGAGAAATCGTCAAACGTGCTCGCAAGACCGTCGAACGCGGCGGGCCCGAACGGCTGCTATGGAGCGACGAAGGAGCGCGTGAAGCAGTGTTGCGAAACCAACTGACACAATAGTGGTACTCAAGGGGAAATCTTGGCTTCAAGTTCGTCGAACGCCACGACTAAGTCCTTTTGTATCGCGCGAAAATCCGAATGTTTAAGTCTTCGCGTAGCGGCACCTGATTTTTGGCTCCGAGGATGTGCTGTAGTTGATTCCAATCGCAGTTTATGTAGCCGATGAAATGCATTCATCAGCTGAGGCAATTGAATGAGAAGGTTGCTGTCCGTTAACGCAGAACCATAATTGGGGCGTGTCTTCCCTGGCTTGAGGCGCAAATAAACATGAGAGAAAACTTCGTCGCACCAGCTATCGAGCTGAACCAGAAAAGCATCTATATTCACTTCGCGATTTCGCTTAAGGAAGATCGTCATACGCTCCGCATGGGCGTGTGCGCTTCCGAAAAACGCCTTCCAGTTATACGCCGTCTGTTGTCGGCTTAAGATATACGCCAGAATTTCGTTTATACGGCTGTCCGGCTGGCCAACGGAGCGGATTACGCGGGCAGCCTTTAAACCATGCTTGGCAGTGGATTCGACATCACCATATGGTCTTTGCAGCCTCAGCTTACCGTCGATTAATCTTGCAGCGGCAATACGCGCCACCTCCGGTTCTGCATCCCGCATCCGGCGATTGACGAAGTCAGTATATGTCGCAGCACCGAAAAGCTCCGAATTGAGCTCACGAAATGCACATTTCTTGATCCACCAATCTTCCTCATTTGACACAATCGCATCGTATTCCGTGAAGGTGATCGCCCTAGCGCTCAACGCCCAGCCAATAAGCGCCTCCTTATAGCTTGGTTGCAATCGAATGGAGCCTGGCTTGGGGCGTAGCAGTCGGTCCGCACAAATCTTGCCTATTGATGCCGTAGAGGCGGGGGGACATTTATCAAGACATGATCGCAACAGTTGCGCATTGACAGCGTGATACAGATCATTTTCTGCAATATAGCTCTCGATTTATTTAGCGAGTGCTACAGGGACCTTATCGTAATTGGCGATGTAACGGCATATTGCAGGCGTGTGTTCCGGATGATTATTCAACACCTTCATCAAGCGTAAGTTGAGCCTGTGTGAAGGCGTAGCGTGTGCCAAGAGATACTTGAAACGCGTCACGTTCTCCGGTGAGACTCTGCCCTTACGTGCCAACTCAAGAAGCCGAGACACAAGTTTTTTCTGATTTACAAACGGCTTGATAGAGGGCTCGGGCGGACGACTAACCGATTTCACCTCATCACGCGGATCAGTGATTTTCCTGATATTGATCTTCGCTGTTTGCGGAAAGAGACCGATTTCCTTTGACGCAATGTCGAGTGCAATAAGTTTACGCCTTAGTTCGACTTCACTTTTGGCAAGAATTTTGATGTCATCGACATAACGAAGATAAATCGTTTTCCTGCCTCGCTCACCCGCCATGTCGATATGCTGGAGAACCGCCTCGGAGAGCATTCCGGAGGCCAACGGTCCCTGTGGGATTCCGTGCTCGTGATAGATGTTCTTCTGGCCATTACTCCAAGTGCTTGATGTCCACACTTTTAGACAACGAAGAAGCAAATCAACCGAGTCCTCGTCTATTCCGAGATCTGAAAGAAAATGTCGTAGCACGTGGTGGTCAATGGAGTCGTAAAACGCCGTCAGGTCGAAGTTAGCCACATAATGGTGGCCACCACTGAAGGCCTGCTCTATCTTGTTTCCAAATTTTTTGTAGCTGCGTTGCCATTGAAAATAGAAGAACGGAGAAGACTTTCCTGCATACAAGTGTGCGAAGACTCTCTTCTCGTACCTCTGGCGGGTCTTTCGTCTGAGCGTGTCTGCAATTAGGTTGACACATGCCTGGTAGACGATCTGGTCTTCGACCGTCAGAAGTGTGATCGGGCGTAGGGTGCCTGATGGCTTGGGCACGAGCAGCTTGGAGGCATGGGAAGCCTGATAGCGCTCCCTCAAGCCTTCATTACGAATCCACCTCAGATGAGTGTCGGACGCGATTGCAAAGGCGTCATACGAATCGCGGAAGTACGATTTATACTGCGCGTCAGGATTAGACATGATCCAACGGTAGGCGCGCCGCAGATTTCTTATATTGAAGACGGACTCAATATCGCTCACTGACTATTCGTGCTCGCTTTTATTACGCTGCACAAGTCTTGCATTCGCTGGACTATATGTATACTGAGTGATCGTGCCGTCTTTGATCCTCTCCACGGCCTCATCTACGATGAAGCGCGGCACCAGGAACCATTCGCGAGGGACAATCGGATTGCCGAAGCGGTCCTTGATCTCGATGTCCAGTCGGGCTGGATCGAAGACCCGGTGAATGAGATTTTCGAGCTTCACTCGGTTGATGTTGTAGAGGGTGTATGTGGCGACGATCTCGACCTCGGCCATCAAGAAGGTCGGGTCCAGCTTGGCATTGGCGATGCGTTTCGCCACGTCACCGCCGGTGACGCCAATCTTGTGAAGAACATCCCGGTGCTGAGCGACAAGCGGGTGCTCAGATTTGCTTCGCAGCACATAGATCGTGCCGCTGGCCAGGTCCCCTTCTTCATTCTGAGCCGCAAAGAGCGGCCCGGCGGAGGACTGAGTGACCCGTCGGCTCGTTTCGTCCTTGTAGATCGCGCGCTGGAGAGAGCGGAGAAGCAGGTCGCTCTCGGTGCCATTGGAATAGATCACCCTCAGCCGGGCATCCATTTCACCATTGGGTGCCGTGATCGGATCGCCAACCTCGGCAACATAAGCCGTTTGGCCTGACAGAATGAAGAAGTCTCCGGCTTTGATGTCAGCCTTGAGAAATCCGGCATCCTTCCTGATTTGACGGGTGATCCGCGCGCCGCTTTCCAGATCCCGTTGAACGGCTTGGAAGAGCGGCTTGAATTTATCAAAGTCTTTGCATGACTCACGGTTGGCAATTTCCTCTGCCGCCCGCTTCTCTGCGCTTGAACGGACGTGGCGCAACTCCGTGATCTCCGCCGCCCCCGCCGCTCCGTCCAGTTCGGACAGCAGCTCGTCGATATCCATATCGTCGGCAGCACCGGGCTGATCGGCTTTTGCGCCGGTCAGTAGGCCCTGATGGTCCATCGGCTCCAGTAGGTGGCGGCACTCCTCAAGCGCCAGAAGACGATCCAGGCGCACGGCATATAGGCGCTCAAAGATGTCATTCTCCTCGCCATGCCGTGGCGGGTGGCCATGCTGTTCAACAAACCGCTGGATTTCCTCGAAACCGGCGATGATGCGTTCTTCACGGGCCGACCGTCCGGCCTGCTTTTTCGGTTCGGCGAAGTCAGAGAGTTCGTCACGCAGGTCGTCGAGGCTGAGATCAGTCATAGCGCCCCTCGTCTTTGAAACGGACGAAGGCAGCTGCCCCTTCGGCCATCTTCTTCTCCCAGGCATCTGTGGCGCTGATTGAAGGTAGGCGGCCTCTTTCCTTTTTGAACCTGACAGCACGGACAGCGAGGCTCTTGGCTTCCTCCGGCGTGAGGGTGGTCCGCTTGGCAGAAATGGCAGCGGCGACCTGTTTCAGGCTCTCCTCGCTCATCGTCTTGGCGAGGATGGCGTAGGCTTCGCCGAATGGGTTGATGCGGTCGATCAGGTCGATGTCCAGCTCGCGAACATCCATCGCAAACTTCCGGACGCCGTCGATTAGGGCTGTGTTTGCGCTAGGCTCTGACGCTCCTCCTGAATCATCGCCAAGGGCTATCTGCTTCGCCTGCTGTGTCAGGTTAAGGGCGGCGATAGCGTGCTGGCGCACAGCCTCTTGATCTTCCTCGTCCAGCTCCGGGTATTTGTCCTTGATGATCTTGCCGAGACGCAGCTGGGTCAGTTCCTCAGGAACCAGTTCCTCGTCGAAAAGACCGCGCTCGATCGCGGTCTTGTCCTGCACGAAAGAGGCGATCACCTCGTTTAGATCTTCTGAGCATATCCGAGCAGCCTCTTTGCTCTTTGGCTCCGCAAGGCCCTTGATCTCAATGTGAAACTGTCCGGTTTCCTCGTTGAAGCCGATGTTGGTCCTGTTGGGGTCGTAGTTCCCTTGCCCGTAGTCGAAACCCTCCATCGGGCCGCTTTGGGGGTTCTTGGGCGTGAAGTTGAAACGCGGGGCCAGCACCTGTTCCATCAACAGGCTGGCGGCAATGGCTTTGAGCGTATCGTTGACGGCCTCGCTCACCACGCTTTCGGCGGCGTCCGGTTCCGCGATCAGATTTGTAAAGCGTGCGCGCTCTTTCCCCGGGGCATCTCGAGTGGCGCGCCCGATGATCTGGACGATTTCGGTCAAGCTGGACCGATAGCCGACCGTCAGAGCGTGTTCGCACCAAATCCAGTCGAAGCCCTCTTTGGCCATGCCCAGCGCGATAATGATGTCCACATGATCGCGGTTGTTCTTCTGGGTCGGGTCTTTCAGGGCCTGGCTTACGCGGTCGCGCTTGTTGGGATCGTCATCTACGAGATCGGCGATGCGGAGCACTTTGCCCGACGCTGCTTTAACCAGCTGAAAGCCTGTGGCGGGGTCAATACCCTGCCACTCGCCTAGGGCACCAATGATGTGTTCCACCTCCTTGATCTTGTCCTTCGTGCTTTCGCGCGAATTGACGTTTGGGATGTGGACGATTGTTTTCTCATTTGGATCAAGCACGGCGAGAATGTCGTCGGCGTAGGATCCCGAGTAGAAATAGTAGCCGATGTCGAGCTTCTTCAGGTGCTCGTAGCCATTGAGCTGCTCGTAATAGGTGTAGGTGACGGGTTCGAATTTGGCCTCGTCCTGTGGTGCCAGGACCGCCTCGGCATCGCCCCGAAAGTAGGAGCCCGTCATGGCGACGACATGCACCCGATCTCGGGCAATGAACTGACCGAGATGCGCCCCCAGCTTGTTGTCCGGGTTGGCCGAGACATGATGGAATTCATCGATGGCGATCAGACGGTCATCGAAGGCTTCCACGCCAAAGCGATCAACGGCGAAGCGAAAGGTTGCATGGGTGCAAACAAGAACCCGGTCGCTGCTATCTAGAAAAGCACCGACTGAGTTGACCTTGCCGCCATCCTCCCCTGGCGCGTTGCACAGGTTCCATTTCGGCGCGACCGTCCAATCCGCCTCAAACCCATACTGGCTCAGGGGCTCGTCGTTGAAGCTGGCCCCGATGGACTTCTCTGGCACGACGATGATCGCCTGCTTAAGCCCTTGGTGGGCGAGCTTGTCGAGCGCGATGAACATGAGCGCGCGGCTCTTGCCGGAAGCAGGCGGCGACTTGATTAGCAGATAAGGCTCACCGCGCCTCTCATAGGCTCGCTCCTGCATGGGTCGCATACCCAGGCTGTTCGCCTTGGTCGACGCCCCGTTCCGGGCATAGGAGACAGAAACTGAGGGAACTACCTTCTTCTCATCCGTCATGCGCTCGCCCTCGCTTTGCTTACCTTCGCCGTCGCGGTGATGGCGGTCATTTTGGTGTAGAGTTCGAAGAGCTTCTCCAGCCGCTCGGTATCATTCTTGAACTGCCGACCGATGTAGATGCGCTCCAGCACCTGGTCATTGCGCTCGTGGGCGGCGCGCAGGTCGTCCGGCATCTTCTCCGGATCGTAGAGATCAGCGATCGTGGCCGGGAACTGCGCCTCACGAGCTAGGAGAATATCCTTGGCGCAGCGAGACAAGTCTGACTTGTTTTTCGTGGTCAAGGACGGCAGCGGAAAGGTGTTCCAAGCGAGGGTGTTCGTATAAGAGTATCGTCTTTCTAGGCGTCCGCAGACCGTGCCGACCCAAACAATGTGCATTCTTGACGCTAGAATTGAGAAATGAAACAAGTCCTCATCATAGATGCCGTAAGCTCGATTTGTGATCGTAGAAAATTTGTCGAGCAGGTCCACGGGCAGATAGTCCCGCTTCTCAGAAGAAACAGCGGGCATGGCTATCAGGTGCTGACGTGGGGCGTTACTCTCGCGAAATCTGTGCGCCGTCGCTGCCATAGCCCGGACGGAATCGTCCGAGTTTCCTTCCCTTAGGACCCTTACTGCTGTCACTCGGGCGGCTATCTCGCTGATAGCCATCGCAGCAGGGAGATCATCATCTTCAATCCATAGGCAGTACTTTGGCTTGCCGTCGATAATCTCACTGGAGCCAAGAGCTTTGCGAATGAAGCGCTCGGACCCCGGATGAACGCGGATCAGCTGGTCGCGCTCACTCATGCTCAGTAGTAAATTACCACCCTCATATGGCATATTACCCCGGATCATGACCTCCACAGAGGCAACTGGAGCCCCCCGCTTATCAACGAGTGTGTCAATATTTGGAACTAGATAAGCGCCAATAACGGAGCAATCGAGAGCAAGCGTTTGACCTCCATCTTCATAAAATAGCTTTGCTGTCCCACTGCGATCTCTTGAAAGCGCGACAATTACGACAGTTACGCCAGCGTTGTTTGAGGCGAGATTTTGCCATTTGAAGTCCGTGTGTGCGAAGTGGATGCGAACTCCATCTCGCAAAATCAATGGCCAGAGAGTGATGGCATGCTGGCCTTGACAAGCTGTGTTTATTGATACGAACGCACCCTTGCACGTGGCGTAGCGGCTGTATTCGGCTAGCTTCAAAAACCAGCCAGAAACATAGTTCAATGACTTCCATGACCGAGTCAGGGGGGCAAAGAGACGTTTGAGATCTTCCTTTTGATCATTCGTTTGGTCGTTAGTCCAAACGTACGGCGGATTTCCGCAAACGTATGTCTCGCCACCTTCGTTCTGGAACTCAATCTCTGTCTGATCGAGCGGAGTGTTGAACAGGTCGTCCCCCCGCAAACTCACCGTCGTGCCGGTGGGAGGGCAAACACTCAACCAGTCGATCCGAAGAGCGTTATCGCAGACGATCCAATTCTCCGCTCCAAGCGGAAGGAAGTCGCGGAGCGCCTCCTTCTGCCCGCGATGAAGTACGTCGCACTGGTACTCTGCGATGATCAGCGCCAGCCGAGCGATCTCAGCTGGGAAGTCATTCAGTTCGATACCGCGAAAGTTGGTGAGCGGGATATCGGATTTCCGGTCTGGCTCTTCCCGACGCCGGTTAATCTCTGCTTCGATCTCGCGCATCTGCTTGTAGGCGATGACGAGGAAATTGCCCGAACCGCAGGCGGGGTCGAAAACGCGGATTCGCGCCATGCGATTGCGCAGGTTCAAGAGCTTGCGGCCGTTGTCACCGGCTTCGGCGAGTTGCTCCCGCAGATCGTCGAGGAAGAGTGGATTGAGCACCTTGAGGATGTTGGGCACGCTCGTGTAGTGCATCCCGAGCGAGCCGCGCTCCTCGTCATCCGCGACGGCCTGGATCATCGAGCCAAAGATGTCCGGGTTGATCTTCTTCCAATCGAGACTGCCGATGTGGAGGAGATAGGATCGCGCGATCTTGCTGAAGCGCGGCACGTCGGTGGAGCCGGAAAACAGGCCGCCGTTCACATAAGGGAAGCCATCGGCCCAGCGCGGCAGACCTGCCGCCGCACGGTCGGCGATCTTGGTATTCATCGCCCTGAAAATCTCACCGATCACATGGTCGGTGTTGGACGAGTCCCGTGCGCTCATCTGCTCGATCGTCGCGGTGAAAAGCCCGGACCTGTTGAAGATCCCAGTATCCTCGGCAAAGAAGCAGAAGATCAGCCGAGCCATGAAGTGGTTCATGTCCGGTCGGCGCTCGGCAGAGTCCCACTCCGGGTTTTCTTCGAGGAGGGTTCGGTAGAGCCGATTCAGGCGGCTCGTCGCGCGAATGTCGAACGAGCTGTCGCGCAGCTGCTTGACGGTCGAGATGCCCGCCAACGCGAGAAAGAAGGCAAACTTGTCTGGGAAGGCTGGATAGTTGCAGGCGACCGTTTCGCCCGTTTCAATGTCCTCGGCCTCGAAGGAATCGCCGTCGGTGGCGAGGATGAACTTGACCTTACCGCGTGTGGTGGCTGGGCTCGCTCTCAGGGCAGCCAACTTTGCGCCCACCTCGCCCGGCTCCGCCACCGCGATGTGAATGTTGTTGGTCTGAAGGACACCGCCGATATCGGATTTGTTGGTCGCGCCACTGCGTAGACGCCGGATCGTAGCGTCCTTATTGCCGAAGGCTTCGAGGAACGCGAAGGGGAACTCGGCCGGGTCAAACGGGCGTTCCGCCAGGGCGGAGACGGCTTCCTCGATTTCAACAGCGTTCATTCGCACTTCCAAAAGTCATCGTCGGCACATGATGCCCACGACCATCATTGGTTGAGAAGGCCTGCCCAAACTTTCGGCGCGTGGCCGCTTGCTGCCGCTTCTCAAGCCCACCGCTGAGCGACAGCTGGGATAGGCGTGCTCTGCGACAAGGGTTCGATTCGAGCCAAGCTGACTCTAGCGCGGTTCATACTTCGTTCCAACGCCTTTGGGCGACCTCTCCAATTCCGTAGCGTTCTGGAAAAGGCCTCTTCGGCCGGACGTCGCATTAAATAGTTGATGCAACAGCCCCCTCGCCAGAACCCGTCGAATATGACGGGCCACCCTCACCGCAACCTGGTTGAAGCTCCGGCTCGGCTTTGGTTGCAGAAAGCGCGAGCCGGTCAGCGTGCGCGGGTCGGGGGCTCCGGGCCCGGTGAGTGGCTTTGCTGCATAGCCTCTTGGCGCTGGCGCTCCTGTTCGGCGAGCTGGGCGGCGAAACGCTGGGCCTCTTCGTAGTCGCGGACACGGCGCGTCAGCTCCTCGGTGAACTGCGCCTCGCGTGTCCGGGTCTGCTCCGCCTGCCGCTCGGCCAGGTCGGCCAGCTCGCCCCGTTTGGCAGCGTCCAGCCGTGTGATTTCCTGCGTGCGCTCGCGGTCGAGCGCATTGACGGCTGCTTGTCTTGCCTCATCCCTCTCTGCCTGTCGTCGCTCGGCCCAAGCCGGTGCGACCACGCCAATCACACGATCGACGATGCGCGCGAGGGTGCTCCTTTCGGCCTGGGCGTCATACTGCGCCAGCGCCTCAGTCCGGCGCGCGTCGGATTTCTCCAGCCGGGCCGCGATCTTCTCGTCCAGCATGGTCGCACGGCGGTCCAATTCGGCCGCATGAAACTCGGCCAAGCGGCGCATATCTTCGGCGTGCCAAGTGCGGAGCGCTTCATCCAGCGGAACCCCTTCGCTGCCGCCATCGACCGGGCGGGGCGTCTCTGGCGCCTCTGCAAGGGCTGGCGGCTCCGGCGTAGGCCGGTCCTTCTGAAGCGCCTTCGCTTGCTCGACGGTCGGCAAAGTCTCGCGGTCTACGTCGGCCATGAAGGCCCGCAGATCCTTGGTGGTCACCCCCCTGATCTGCCGGGCCAGGCTATGCACGTCCCCCGCTTCGTCGACGACGACAAAGTCGCGCCGGTCGCTCTTGGCGACGATCAGGCCAGCATCGTCCAGCGCCTGCTGGAAAGACGCTCCGGTATCGCTGGCTTGGTAAAGCGCGGTCACCTGATCCCTCAGGGCTTGGGGATCGACGATTCCGCGCTTGGCGTGCTTGCCCGGCACGATCTCGTGGCCGAACTCCCGTTCAAGGGCGAGGCTGGCGCGCTCGTGGGCGTCATAGTTATGGCTGTCGGACACCATCGTCATCGTGTCGATGTCGGTCCGCTGCCAGACAACGTGGATATGCTGGCGGTCCTGACTTTCATGCAGGACGACAGCACGCGGTTGACCGTCCAGCCCAAGTTCTCGCTCCAGGATGGTCACGGCGCGTTGCCACTGGTCGGTATCCATCGGGTAGCGGGCATGGGGGGATATGAACGCATGGTAGAGACCGCGCCTGCCTTGCGTGCCTTCGGCGATGAGCTGCCATTCCTGAAACGCCTCGGCGAGGGTGCCGGCGGAGGATTGCAGTTCCAGTAGCTCGACCCGCTCTCGCGTATCTGCCCGAAGCAGATAGGTCGCGAGCTGTTTCGGACCGCCCCGGCTCTTGCCCTTGATGATCAATGGTCCGGAACCTCCAAGGCACGGATGATAGCCCGCCGCATTCCTTCATGGGCAGCGAGGGCGGCCCGCAGCGCCGCCGCATCGGCCTCCCCGTCCGCATTGAGCTGCCGGGCGATCTGATTGAGGTTGTTTCCGGCCCGCCCGACTTCGCCCAGAAGGCGGCGCAGCAGCTTGGCATCGACCGGGATGCGGCGGCGGGCACGAACACCCGGATCGCCTAGGGCGGCGGCGCGCATGAACGCGCCGACGCTGAGGCCTTTTTGCATGGAGAGATCGTCGATGAGCGCCCGCTCATCGGGGGTCACGCGCACCGTGATGGTGTCGCCACGCCGTCGCTTTTCAGTGCCGCTCGCCATGCTGCCTCACCCCCCTTCATCATGCGGCGGTATGCACGCGGTTCCAAGGGCGCGCGCCCTTTGGCGGGTTCAGCAGGCTGCTGACTCTGGCTCCAAGGGCGAGGAGCATCCTTGGTCAGGTTCCAAGGGCACGAAGGCCCTGGTCGTCGCTGGGGGCGATACCCCAGTCAGGTTTCCAAAGGGCTCGAACGGCTCTTTGGTCGGGTGCATGGGGTGAAACCCCTGCGCTGGGGATGCAACGGGGCGCGCAGCGGCCCCTTGCCAAGCCAGCCAAACCGTTAAGGTTTTGGCGGCGCGCGGTGTGACCGCGCATGGCTTGCAGACTCCCGAATAAGATCAGGATAGCAGGAAATCGTTAACTTTCCGGAAGCGGCGGTCTCACCCCTCCGGCTCCTTCGGCGGCGCGGATTGCAGGTCTTCGAGCCGGGTGGTTCGGCCAAAACCCTCCCTTGTCGCGAAGCCGGACCGGGCTTCGGTCTTGGCGGTGTCGGCTTTCTCGATGGTCTTCTTGCGAGCTTCCTCGACGGCGATGGCGGTACGCAGCTCTAGCGACTTTCTTATCGCCGCTGGGATTGCCCCGGAGCGCGAGATTGTGAGCGCCCCGAGGAAGCCCACGAGACCCTGGCCGATCCGGGCCGGTCCTGAGGTCAGGAGGTCGGGGATATGGGCGGCAAAGGGGGTCGGCATGGCGAGGGTCATCAAGACGATGACGGTCAGGGAAATGAGCCCGAAAATCCCAAACAGGGCATCGACGGTCTTGCCGAGTTCCGTGCCGAGGTCACCCAGATGCTGGACGGAACGGCTGCCAATCGCCATGCCGCCAACGATCAGAGAAATGGTCGGCAAGATACTGGCGGCAACCAAGCCCAAGAAGGTTGTCAGCAGCCGTCCGGCCTCCCCGCCGAAGACGCCGGGCGGGAGGGTCGCACCGATGATGAAGGCGACCGAACAGGTCAGCCATTCTACGCGTCGAAGGTGCAATCGATCTTCCCGGTAGCGGCCCACTCTTTGAGAGAGTTCACA
Source organism: Alphaproteobacteria bacterium (assembly GCA_027483355.1). Lineage (GTDB taxonomy): Bacteria > Pseudomonadota > Alphaproteobacteria > Micavibrionales > UBA2020 > JAEXMB01. Next base: position 15,881 of record JAIXUW010000279.1, on the reverse strand, counting down.
ATCTGTTCTATAGCGTCAGCAGGGTCCAAAAGCGAGCCGACCGCCTGAACCCGCTGCTTGGCCGATAGCTTGACGATGCCGCCACGCTCCCGGCCGTTGCCGTCCATGCCGATGTCGGCTGGGTCGATGTTCCGGAGCGCCTCGTTGATGGCCGCGCGTCCGATGCTCTTTTTGCGGCGGTTGCGCTGCTTGATGAAGACCTTGAAGAAGCCCTCGATCCAGCCGTCCTCGGGTATCTCCGCCTCAAGGGTGGCGATGGCGTCTTCGTTCCAGTTCAGAGTCCGCAGAACGTCGAAAACCGTCGCGCCATCGCGGCGCATCCGCGCCGCTTCCCGCTCGATCACCTCGTCCACAAGAGCTGAAGCTGCTGCCGCCAGTGGCCCCTCGTTGCGCTCGGCCTGGATGGTGATCTCCGACGCCTCAGTCAGTTCCTTGCCGTCGCCCGCTCGGAAGCTGCCATTGAGGATGATGGGCGTGCCCACCTCAATCGTGCCGATGCTTTGCAGGAGGGAGGTCAGGTAGCGTTCGAGCGTCCGGCCCTTCACCTGCTGCCCTTCGATCAGGCCAAGGTGGTTGTCGATAGCCGCGAAATACAGAATGCCCTTAGCGACGCGAGCGTCACCAAGGTTGACCTGTTCGACCAGAAACTCCTCCGCATCCTCGTCCAGAGATTGCAGGACAGCGGCGACGTCGGCACCGCTCTGGAGATGGATCAGCTGACCGGCAAAGACCTTTTGGTCCCATGCGCCCGCATCGGAGATTTTGTTCAGAATGACATAGCTGCCGTCCTGATCGAGATCGATGATCCGCGCCTTGGCGCTATCGCCGATCCGGCCTGCCGCCCGACTCGTCCGCATGGCGGCGACGATCATGGATTTGAGGTTGGTGCCCTCGGGCAGACCATCCGTCTTGAGCTGACGATACTGGACGGTAGCGTAGGCCAATAGCTTGGTTCCCGTGTTCGCGCTTTGGTGGCAACGCTACACCGACACGACGCCGTTGTCTCAAGAGGCTTGTTGAGGTGGCGTTACGGGAGCCGCCAAGCTGGCTTGCAGAAGCGTCGGATTGTTTCGCCTCCAGACCGTGGCGCGAAACTAAATTACCGAAATACGAAAGCACATTATCCGCTCATTACGGTAATTTCTTCTGAATATTCAGAAGGAGCGCCTAATGCCATCATCATTGACTAATATCTACAACACCGTTGTTTCGTTCGAAAAACGTGTAAGGGCTGCACTCGGCGCTGACATAGCCGCCCATGTTTCTCCAAAAAGGGCCGAAGACATCACCTTGCGAATGCTCGATCTTATTGGTGACACGAGCAGCGACGCACGCCTGAAACATATTGGATTGATTGACGAGGTTCTTTCTGAGGCAGCAAAGACCTATCCGGTCCTTGAACTCGCAATACTCTGGCCAAACAAGGCGCTCAGCGTCCAAGAGATAGGCAGCCTAAAAGATAATGGCTTCAACACCATTGCCTCGATCGCTGAGATCGCCCAGAAAAGATCTACGTCAGGACCCTTTCCGCCTCGTAAACTTTAATTCTAGATTAGTGTCACCACCAAACGACGCAAGTATGACGCCAGCCGCTGCGGTGATAGTCAAGCCTACGGTGATCTCTTCAAGTTCAAAGGGATTTCCGCCAACCTTTTTAGCGATAGACCCCGCTGTCGTAGCTGCATTCTCAGCAAGTCGAGATATTGCTTCAATAGACTTCGCAACTTGCTTCTCTATATCTTTCCGAAGAATATTCTGAACGTCGCCGGAACTATCGATAATCTGAATGTATCGAGAATTCAGATCATTGATGCTTTCAGGGTCCATCTCAATTAGAGAAGTTGGATCAACTCCCGTTCGTACGAAGCCGGTAGGTCCGGCAACATCGGCGACAACTCGACCATCTTCCGCCAAGATTCCTCGCCGAAACAGAATGCTGCGATAGAAATCAGCCTCGTCGCGAAGCCTTTTTAGCTCGTCATTGGGGGCTTCCGACCCCTTATCGGAACCTTCTGATTCTTCTGACATATCTCGGTCCTTCGAAAGTTTGGCTGATCACCTTCAGCTCTTTGCTGCGAGCCCTACTACGTCCCCCCGCGCCAACCCCGCACGCTGGATGTGAGCGTATGCGTGGAATCTCCCCATCGCAATAAAGTCGGCGGGCGTCAGCGCCGGGGCCATGCTGTTGCCTTCGGTGCGGTAGCGCCGGTCCTGATCCTCTTGCCGCCAGGCGGCCTGCTGCCGGGCGCTGAGGGCCGCAAGCTGGGTCGCCTGATCGGTCGCCTCCGGCACAAAGCGGGTGTCAGCCGCGTAGGTCGGCCGCGCCTTCGCCGCACCAATGGCGGCTCTGTCCAAGAACCCGCGCGCGGCTTTGAAGTAGACCTCCGACCCACCAGCGCCGGGTGGCGCTGCGGTGTCGTCCAGCAGCGTGAAGGGTGACCAGCCGCTGATCAACTGCCGCTGATCGAGGCTTTCCCACTGGCCGTCGCCGAAGACCCGGTTCCTCTCAAACTCCCCCGCCAGCCAACAGGCGTAAGAGACGGTCGCCTGATCCTCGGAGCGGAGGAACACCTTGCTGCGGGACTGCTGCATGAAGTTCTCGGCGGCGTCCTTGCCCATCGCCTGGGTGAGGGCGGCCACGGTCTGGGTGGCGAAAACACCGGCCAAGCCCGTCGAACGGGCCACGTTCCAGAAGGTGGCGTCTGACAGGCCAGAGGTCGCATCGACCGTCGCCAGCTCCTGCACTTCGTCCATCATGACGAGGCAAGGCTTTGCTTGCGGGTTCTCGCCCGCCTTCTTGAAGGCGACCTCGCGCAAGCGCGCCTCGCGATAGAGGACCGTCTTTAGTAGGATGGCGACAAGGCGGGCCGGAAGGCCGTCGTCCATCGTGTTCAGGGTGACGAGCGCGATCTTGCCGTTCAGCGGCGCGTCGAGCCGGGCGGCTCCAGCCTCCAGCCCGCTGATGAAACGATTCCGCAAGATCGGCGTGCCCGCGAAGCCATCCATCAGCTGGGAGATGTTGGCGATGATGCCGGTCTTGGTGTCCTTGGCCATCTCGGCCCAGGCCTGGGTGAGATAGGCGTGGCTTGCCACGACATCGGGTCCGGCGAGGATCCGCAGACGATCCTCGCCCCGCTCGAAGGCGGCCCGGTCGCTGGCCGTGCGGCCTTCCTCCATGCTTTGCAGCTGGGCCGTCGTGGCCCGGCCGATGGAGTCCAAGGCCGGTTGCAGACGCTTGTCGTCCAACACGGCCTGGTAGGCCCACCAAAGGCTGTAGGGATTGAGGGTCTTGGCCTCGGTGGCCCCTTCCAAGGTCACCGCATAGGCCCGGCCAATCGTCAGCATATGGCGCATGACGTTGGCGGCCATGTCCGGCCAGAAACTGTCGCCGCGCCCGCCGCCCATCTGGGTCAGGACCGAGCGCAGGACAGCTGTCACCTGATTGGGGGTCAGTTTACCGGTGACGTTGACCCCCAGATCGCCCGGCCCGGTGCCGATCTTGATCACATCGGCGCTGCGCCCGGCAGCGGCGGCGATCTCCTCGGCGTCGCGCCAGAGCACGCCCTTGGCATCGGTGACGTAGGCCCCGAACTGCGGCTGCGCCAGCACCTGGCCCAGGAGGGGTTTCAAGACAGCGGTGGTCTTGCCGTCACCGGTGCCGCCAAAGACGAGAAGGTGCTGAAACAGAGACTCCCGATCCAGGGCGATCATCTGTCCCGGCGAGGGGGCGGTGAGGTCGCCCCGGACACGCAAGGTGCCCGTCCCCTCGCCGATCCGGAACAACGGCGAGCCTGCGAGATAGCCGTTGGCGTGGGCCACCTGCCGGACATAGCCCGTGTGCGCGATGGCGCGCGCCTCGGCCCGATAGGGCCAGCGCACATGGGCGTCCTTGGATATCTCCTCATAGGCAGCGGCGGCTTCTGCCCGCCAATGCTCGACGGTGGCCAAGGCCACGAGCAAGCCGACGCCAAGGGCGATCAGCCCGGCGGCGGCGATCTGGACCACAAGCGCGGCCCCGCCCCGCAACAGACCGTTGAAGATCTGGGCCACGACCGCCTGCCAGACGCTGGCGGTCGAGACGTGGACGGGTTCTTCGCCGGGGAAGGTCTCCAGGACGACCGGCACGGTCGGCTCCAGCCCCGGCGAGATGACCGCCCAAATCCCCGCCACGACGATTTGCGCGATCAGAGTAATCAGAGCGGCGGTGAGCCCCAGGCGGCCCGCCGCCTGGGTCATGGTGCTGCCGAAGTGGCGGTCGGCCATCCACGGGAGATCAACACCGCCGATCAGCTTGCCGTCCTCCCACAATGGGCGACGGATATCCTCGGGCACGGACTGATAGAGGAACGGGAAGCGCTCCTCTGGCCAGAGTTCGCGGGCGATGCCTGCGCGATCTCCTGAGGCCAGACCGGCCTTACGCCTGCCGAGATATGCGACGCCCCGCGCAAAGTGCGCTGCCGCCCCGGCGAGAATCGGCACCTTGGCGACGATCCAGCCGACGGGGTGCCACAACACCACAGCCGCGATGCCGACCAAGAAGAGAATGATCGCCGGGATCAGATTCAACAGTTTGAGGATCAGGGCGCGGGTGAAAGGCACCATGAGTGCCGCCACCGCCAAGAGGATCAGGAGGAGACCGAGCAACTGGATCGGATCGCTCATCCTGCACCACCCTCGGCAAAGGCCCCGCGCGGCAGGAAGGGGCGAAGGGTGGCGGGGATGCTGGCGGGATCGAGCCTCTCTCCGTCGCACGGTGCATTACCGGCGACCGCCAGACAGTAAGCGCGCCACCCACCGTCACTGCCGCGCCGGACCACCACATACTGCCGGGCCAGGACGGGCGGCTGACGCACCGTACCGGGGACGACCGCCACATACTGGCCAAGGACCACCGTGCGCTCTCGGCGCATGGCGTGAAGCCTGCCGGGCTCCCAAGCGCGCCGCCAGAATTCCTCCGGCGCTTCGGGCTCCACATCGCTGGGCAGCCGTCCGTTGGAATTCAGGCTGGTGACAACAGCTACAATCTGCGTGGCGGCCGCCTCGGGCGTCGCCGCCATACCTGCCCGCGCGGGTACGGCGTCGATCTCGCCTGCCCGCTCCATGAAGGCACTGACTGCCGTGCGTTGGCGGTCGGCGAGCGCTTCCTTGGCCTCGCTCACGCGCGTGGACGGCACCCGTTCAGGTGCGAGCGTGCCCAACAGCACACCCGCCAATATGGCGACCACAGCGCCGACGAAGATGCCCGGTGCGGCATTGCGCCAGCGCGCGGCGCGCACGTGGCCGTCGGTGACAAGCAACTCCCATTGCGACATGGCGAAGCCTTCGGCGCGTATTCACGAGGATGGCGTGCCCCCGGTTATGCGCGGTCACGCATCTACCCCCTTTGCGACTTTAACGAACATCGTTCTGGTGATGTCGTCAACTCCTGCGCGTGTTGCCTTCAATTGCTGATCTCAGCGGGTGTGAGAGATTCTGGTTCGTTTTTGCCTGCCCTCTCTGACCCCGACACCATCGGCCTTCTCTAGTCGCATCCTGGCAGGGGTTCGCCTGCAAGGGCCGCAAGCCCAGACCCACATTCGCGGGCCACTTCTGCGACTTGGGCTGCTCCACGCTGTTACGCCCACCGCCGTGCGGTTGGTGCGGCCCCGGCGATACGCCCTGCCTCTTGTCTGCGCATGAAGGCCGCGATGGTCGCGGTCTTCTCTAGAAGACAGGAGAACGAACATGACCTTCGTCATCACCCCCGCCGACCTCAATGGTCTGACTGAACAGCAACTGCGCGGTATGCGTGCCGCCATCATCAACGATCTCGCCGCACGGGGCCTTCGCCTCGAAGACTGCCCGCACATCGCGATCAGCATCCGCTTCATCGACGAGGCGCTGGCACGGGTAGTCGCAGTAGCTCCCGCTCGTCCCGTCCGGCCAAAGCCGCCGGGGTTCTAAGCCCCCGCCCGGCGGGCGGCGGCCGGGCCGCTGCCTACCCGTCGATCTGTCGCCAGTTCGCTGGCGCGTCTTGCGTGTTGGCGCGTCGCCAAGCGCCGTCCACCTTCACCTCCAGCTTGCGATAGGGGTAGGCGTGGACGGGATCCAACTGGATGGTCGCCCTCACCTGTGGCCCGTCTGGCGGGCGTGTTTCACCGGGTGCCAGGAACCATGCCGCCAACCGCTGGCGTCCATCTGCGCCACGGACGCGGCCGCGATGCAGCAGGAGGTCCGAGGCGCGATACGGGCCTTGCAGCTCCAGCTCGACCCACTGCGTGATTTCCTTGAAGTACCCGCCTGCGGACTGCTCGTCGCCGGAGGAATCGTACCAGGTACTGGATTCGAGATAGCTGTGGGCGTTGACGAAAGTGCCCCGCCAGAGGCGAAGCGTCTTGCTGTCCATGAACCAGAGAAACTGTCCAAGGTGGTCATAGGCCCAGCGCTCCCAGGCGCGGGCGTAGTGCTTCTCGATCCAGATCGTGCCGCGATCCCTTAGCCTCTGTGCGTCGATCCATTTGCTGAAGTCGTAGAGCCTTAGCCAAAGCGGGGCGACGTGTTCGGCTTGGTAGCTCTGCGTCCGGGCGTCGATGGCGGCGATGGTGAGGTCGCTCATCTGCACCTCAATGGCGATGCGCACGTCCGGGCGGCCCTCGGGGCTCGCCAGAACGTCGATGCGCCGATCCCCGGCGAGGGAGGCCATGTGGGCCTCAAGCTGCACGGTCACACTCCGGTCGCGCAGCGCCTTGGCCAAGAGCACCTGGGCGGCGAGATGTTCGGGCGACATCTGCGCGCCGTGCGCGCAGGCCGAGCCGGGATGGTGCGCAAAATGCGGACAGCGCACCCGGCCGGACTTGAAGATCACCGGCTGCCGACAGCCCCGGCAGACATAGGCAACGCCACGCTGCGCGTTGCTCGCTTCGACGTAGTCCTCCAGGTCAGAACGGGCCGTCAACACTTGCGTGTCTCATCACATTAGCCCGGTCCAACGGGTGGGAAGATGTCCACCAAGGAGTAGCTCGTGCTGCGTCCGCCTGCCTCATCCTTCACGAGGATGCCTCGCTGAACGAGGTCGCTGAGATCGCGAAGGGCTGTGTCTGAGGACGTTTTTGCAATCGCCGCCCACTTGGCATTGGTCAGCTTGCCGTCAAAACCATCAAGGAGACGATTGATGACTTTCCGCTGGCGCTCGTTCAGGTGCTGACCTGAGACACCTTCCCAGAAGCGGGCCTTTCGCATGACGCTGGCGAGGATGGTTTCGGCACCATCAAAGGCCCGATCCAGACAGCTCAAGAACCATGTGAGCCAAGGGGTGATGTCGATATCCCCTTTCTGGGCGTGCTCCAGCATGTCGTAGTAGGCGTTTCGCTCGGCCCGGATTTGGGCAGACATGCTGTAAAAGCGCTGGGGTGTCCCTTCTGCGCGCGCCAAAGCAAGGTCGGCGATAGCACGGGCGATACGGCCGTTGCCGTCGTCGAACGGGTGGATCGTCACGAACCAGAAGTGAGCGACGCCTGCCTTAAGGACAGGATCAATCGTCGTCGTCTCGAACCAATCGAGAAACCGCGCCATTTCGTCATCAAGGCGCTTGGCGTCGGGTGCTTCGTAGTGAACTCGCTCCCGACCGATGGGTCCTGAGACCACCTGCATTGGGCCATCTTCGCCCTTGCGCCATCCCCCAACTGTGATGCGTGTCAGGCCGCTTCGACCGGTCGGAAAGAGGGCGGCGTGCCAGGCGAACAGACGTTCGGCAGTCAGCGGCTCGAAGCATCGCTGCGTGGCATCAAGCATCATGTCGACGACGCCTTCAACGTCGCGATCCGCTTCGACGAGTCCAGCTACTTCCATGCCTAGGCGACGGGCGATCGACGAGCGCACTTGCTCTCGATCCAAAACCTCGCCTTCAATTTCGCTGGATTTCAGGACGTCTTCGGTCAGCGCCTGTAAGACGGCCTCCTCGCGAAGAGGAAAGCCGAGGGCCTCCATGTGGCCGAGCAATCGGCCTTGGCGGTGGCGGACAGCAGCGAGCAGTTCGGTCAGAGCGTCGTTGCGCCAGGTCAGATCGGGCCAATCATCCCTTTCATGGATATAGGTCATAATCACCGCACTTTCTGCGGTGATTATAGAGCCTAATCGCCGCAAAAGGCAAGCCTATTCGCCGCACATCATGCGGTGAATAGAGAGCCTAATCACCGCAAAAGGCTATAGTTCTAAATTTATCAGGGGCTTAAGGGGGCGATGGCCAATCCCCGTCCGGGGATCTTGGGGCCAACGTGCCGCCCGTGCGGGCAGCCCTTCGCTGATTGTGCGCGGGCAGAGCGGTTCCGCTCATGCACCGCTGGGTCTAGGGGCAGTCCTGCCCCTTCGGTTTATCAAGGAGATGGTGCGGGCGGCCGGACTTGAACCGGCACGGGGTCGCCCCCGACGGATTTTCTTACCACTTCGGCTTTCGCCGCCGCCTATTGGCGTTTGTGGTCTGGACTATCCCTTCACCTTGGCCTCGCGCGAGGCTTTAGGTGCTGCCCGTCTAGTCTCTACACCTTCCCGTTTCCGGGCTTGGCTCGGGATTGCCAGTGAAGGTTTCCCCGACTTTGAGCAGCTCTACGTCCCGGGTTTCCCCGAGCGCACTCAATGTTTGGCTTAAGTCCGTTGCGTCTACCGATTCCGCCACGCCCGCAGGCCGTCTTGATCATAGCCGGACTACGGGTGCTCCTCCAAGGCTGATTTTGGCCTGGGCCGGGCCTTGGGCTTGGTTGGCTTCGCCTTTCTAACGTTGATCGCCGAAGCGTCGAGCGTGTTTTTGATATGGGAAGCGTAGAAGTTCTCGATCATCTCGACCGAGGTGCGGCAGTTCTTGGCCACCTGATAGATATCGGCCCCCTCCATCAGCCGGAGGCAGATGTAGGTGTGCCGGAGGCTGTAAGCCGTCCGGCGTTGGCCATCCCGGTCCTCCCGAAGGTCGAGTTCATCCAAAAGGGTGTTGAACAGCTCGCGCTGGAAGGTTGGAAAGAGCCTGTCGGTTGGCTGTCCGCCGCTGCGCTTCTGGAGCCGTTTGAACGGCACCACAGCGCCCGGCATACTCTTGCAGTAGCCGACCCCGCGCTTGCCGCGCACCTCGATCTCAAGAATGCGCTCACCGGTGGCGGCGTCGGAGACGATCGACACATCGCGGTATTCGAGGCGGAGCGCCTCATCGGGCCGCAGGCCCGTATTGACCATGAAGAGGATGAAGTCGTGAAGGTTCTCGCTGGCGCTGCGCCAGCGCTCCTTCTTGGGGTTGGCGGCGCGGTCGCGCGACGCCTCATAGAGCCGCTTGTAGTCCTCTGGCGAGAACCACGCGCGGTGAACGATCTTGCCTGATTTCTTATAGGGGGCGGACATATCCGGCAGGGCCGCGATCCAGCCCTTACGGTTGGCTGTCTTCAAGACCTGGCGAAGCGTCACGATCTCCTGATGCAGGGTGCTTCGTGACGCCTTCTTGCCGGTGCGGCCCTTGATCTTCTCTCGCGGCACCGCGCGGTGCGCGCGGTAGTCCTGAATGAGCCCTGCGGTGATTTCCGACAGGGCCTTGTCACCAAAGAAGGGCAGAAGGTGCACCCTGAGGTGCGTGTCTTTTTGCTTCATGTAGCTGGGGTTCCGCTCCCCTGCGGTGATCACCGCCGCTTCCTTGACGAAGGCGTCGGCGGCCTCGTGGAACGTTGGACCGGTTGCCTTCACCGACTTGCGGCGGTCGATCAGATCGCCGGGCAGCCGTTCCTGATCCAAGGTCTCATAGAGGGGCAAGCCGAGGCGGCGACGCCGCTCTTCGGCGTAGCGCTCCATGTACCAACTGATGGCGAACTCCTTCGCCAAGGCCAGGTTGGTTTCCTTGGTGGTTGCCCGATGATTGCGGCGATTCAGATAGGTCGAGCACTGCCAGTAGCGGCTGTTCTCCCGTCGATAGACGTGGAGCCTTCCATCCATGAACGTATACGCATCCGACTCCATGTCGCTTGCACCTAACATGTGTAAGACATGTGTAAGTATAACACAGATCGGAAAAGCGCGTCAAAACATTGGATTTGATACGCTTTTTCGGTTTTTAAATTTCAGGATTTTGCTTTTAAGTCGCTGGCGTCTACCAATTCCGCCATGGGGCCAAAAGAAAGATTGGCGACGGGGCAGCTTATACCACCCAGGCGCCCGTGGTCAAATCAGAGACATTTACCGCCGGCTTGTTCCAGCGGCATACAGAACAACCCACCGTCCTTACCATCGGCATCGAGAAAGCAGACGACCGGATAGCCATCGGGTTTGCAAACCGAATAAACCCCCGACAACGTGATATGCCGCTTGATAGCGCCATCCCCGCAGGCGGCCAAGCCAGCTAAGGCCGGCAGCAAGAGGACAAAGGCCCAAACGACAGGTTTACGGATATAGGGTTTCAGGGTGCGCATAGCAGCCTCCGGTGGGGGTCAATGGACCGCTATCATGCCCCTGAAATCCGCCCCGTCAAGCCCTGCCGCCATCCCCCTGTCCCAAAAGGCCATTTTGCCCCATATTGGGGGGATGCAAGACGATGAAATGCCCCCGCTGACCGATCCGTCCGCTGCCCCTGCCGTGCCTCGGGGGGCTAGCGTCATTGCCGGATTCGTTAAAAACCTGCCGGGTAGCCCCGGCGTCTACCGCATGGTCAATGCCAGCGGCGATGTGCTGTATGTGGGCAAGGCCAAAAACCTGAAAAAGCGGGTGACAGCTTATACGGTACCAGAAAAAAACACCCTACGCATCCAGCGCATGATCGCGATGACCACCGCGATGGAATTTATCCGCACCGAGACCGAGGCGGAAGCGCTGCTCCTCGAAGCGAACCTGATCAAGCAGTTGAAGCCACGCTATAACATTCTGCTGCGCGACGATAAAAGCTTTCCTTATATTCGCATCAGCGCGCATGACTATCCGCTGGTCAGCAAGCATCGCGGCGCCAAAAATAACGATGAAGAATTTTTTGGTCCCTTTGCATCGGGTCTGGCGGTGAATGAAACCCTGGCCGTCCTGCAGCGTGCTTTTTTGCTACGCAATTGTTCAGATAACGTCTTTGCGCTGCGCACGCGGCCTTGTTTGCAGTATCAGATCAAGCGCTGTACGGCACCCTGCGTCAACAAAGTCACACGCGAACAATATGCCGAACAGGTCGAGATGGCGCGGCAGTTCCTGCAAGGTAAAAGCCGCAGCATTCAGGAACGGTTTTTGCAGGAAATGGAAGCGGCCAGTGCCGAAATGGACTACGAAAACGCTGCCTTTTACCGCGACCGTATCCGGGCACTGACCCATATCCAGTCGCACCAGCGCGTCAATGTCGAAGGCGTCGAGAGCGCCGATGTCCACGCTCTTTATCAGGAAGGCGGCCAGAGCTGCATTCAAGTGTTTTTCTTTCGTAGTGGGCAGAACTTTGGCAACCGCGCCTATTTCCCGCGGCACGAACGGGATGAGACGCCGGATAATATTCTGTCCGCTTTTATTGCCCAGTTTTATACCAACAAACCGGTGCCGCGCGAGATTATCGTCACGCATGACGTGGTGGCCAGCGATATCATCGAAGAAGCCTTGCGCTTAAAAACCGGCCATAAGGTCAGCATTCTTCGCCCACAGCGTGGCACCAAAAAAGAACTGGTGGATATGGCGGCGGATAACGCCCGCGAAGCCCTTGCCCGCCGTCTGGCAGAAGCGGCCATGCAAAGCGATCTGTTTGAAAAACTGGCCGAGACGTTCGGACTGAACAGCGTGCCCGAGCGTATCGAAATTTATGATAACAGCCATATTTCCGGCGCCCATGCCCTGGGTGCCATGGTGGTGGCGACACCGGCAGGCTTTCAGAAAAATGCCTATCGCCGATATAATATGCCCGCCGATAAAGCAGGCGACGATTTCGGTATGATGCGCGAGATGCTGGGCCGCCGCTTTCAATCGCTGGCCCGTGATGCGGCGAGCAGCGATGAAAAAGATAGCGGCAACCGCCCTGATCTTTTGCTGATCGACGGCGGACAAGGTCAGTTGAATGCGGTCACGGCGATTATGGCAGATATGGGCCTTTCCGACATCGCCGTGATTGCGATTGCCAAGGGGCCAGACCGTAACGCAGGGCGCGAGCGGTTTTTCCGAGCCGGCCACGAACCCCTCTCCCTTCCCCCGAATGACCCGGTTCTGTATTTCCTGCAGCGTCTGCGCGATGAAGCGCATAGATTCGCCATAACATCGCATCGCGCCAAAAGGGGCCGCGCTATGGCCAACAATCCGCTGGATGGCGTACCGGGCATCGGCGCCCGGCGCAAAAAGGCGCTGCTGCATCATTTCGGCTCGGCAAAAGCAGTTGCCCAGGCAGGGGTGACTGATTTACAAAAGGTGGACGGCATCAGCCGATCGGTCGCCGAAAAAATCTATGCGTTTTTTCATTCGGACGACGGATAACCCTTATCGAGACCCACAAAGGGGACACCCATGGCGCCGCGCAACCAACTTTACACCATCCCCAATATGTTGTGCTTCTTCCGTCTGGGCGTCATTCCGGTAATGATTGTCTTGTTTTACATCGACACACCGTGGGCGGCCTGGAGCAACGTGGTGCTTTATGCGCTGGCCGGCGCCTCGGACTTCTTTGATGGCCGTATTGCCCGCGCCACCAATACCGAAACCCTGCTGGGCAAGTTTCTTGACAGCTCCACCGATAAAATGGTGGTGGGGGTGGCGCTGATGCTGCTGCTGGCCTTTGACCGCTTAGATGGCATCTGGATTATTCCCGCTATCGTCATTTATTTGCGGGAAATTCTGATTTCGGGCGTGCGCGAATTCATGGCGCTTTATAATGTGATTGTGCCGGTATCCCAGTTAGGCAAATGGAAACTGACCGCCCAGATGTTCTTCATCGGCTTTTTGATTGCCGGGCCACACGGCGGGCCGATCGTTTACATGATCGGTAAAGTGGGGCTGACGTTTGCCGCCGTGATCACGGTTCTTTCGGGCTGGGATTATATGCACGGAGCCTGGAAAACCATCCGCCAGCTTGAAAAGGCATAGCCGGCGCCTGGGCCGATGCCTTAAGGGCGCGCGTCTCCAGCCCCATCAACACCAAACCACCGGCAATCAACAGGGCCGCCCCCACCATGGTGGGCATATCCGGTATCTCGTTAAAGAATAAATATCCCAAGAGGGCACCCCAGACCATCTGGGTGTAATGGAAAGGGGCAATGACCGCCGCCGATGGCGCAGTCTGAATAGCAAAAGCGATACAGGCAATACCAACCGCGCCAAGCCCGCCCAGCAGGGCAAACAGACCGGCGTCCAGCCAAGTCACATCCGGCATCGACTGGCTCAGCATAAACGGTAGGGCCGCCAAGACGCCCAGCAGCGAGCCGCTGGTGATAATCACCGTGCGGCTTTCGCGCGTGCCCAGATAGCGCATCGTCACGATCGAACACGAATATAAAAAGGCGCTGCCCAGAATAACAAAAGACCAGATATTAAAAATCTCGCCACCCGGCCGCATGATCCAGGCGATGATAACGAAACCGGCCGCAATCACGGCCATGCGCTGGCGTGATAACTTCTCGCCCAGAAAATAAGCGGATAACACCGCCACCCAAAACGGCGAGGTAAAAATAAGCGTATAGAAAGTAGTCAGGGTGATATGCGGCAGGGCCATCACATTGGCGATACCGCAGCCCAGAGCAAAGAGGGCGCGGATAAAAACCCAGCGCCGGTTGTGCAGGCGAAAAGCGCGGCGCCCCTCGGTCAGCATGCCAAAAACACACATACAGGTAGCGACCGTCAGACCATTGATGACCATGATTTGCGCGGCACTGTATTTGAAGGCCAGGGCCTTGACCGCCGCATCGCCGACGTTAAAGCAGGCATAGCCGATAATGGTCAGCACAATCGGCAGCAGGGCGGCACTGCGTGGCATAATTTGATCGCCCAGCGCTGGCGTGGCGGTGGTCATTTAGTGTCCGATCTTAAGTACGACGTTTGGCCTTGGTGGCGGTTTTCTTGGGCTTGACTTGACGCGCCAACGGACCCAACCCCAATACGGCCATATCCTGCGGGCCAAAGGCATGGGGCAGTAATTGCGCGATGGTAAAGACCCGCCCCTTTTGCCCATCAGGCTTTAGGCAATGGATCCGGGTTTTGCTGTCGGCAAATTCTTGAATACGCTGACGGCAGCGGCCGCAAGGCATACAAACGCCGCCGGTGGCGGGGCCAACAATCACGATGGTATCAATGTAACGCTCGCCCGCCGCCGCCATGGCGGCAATGGCGGTATTCTCGGCACAGGTGCAATCAAAATTGGCAAATTCACAATTGGCGCCCGTATAGACAGCACCGCTGCCCGCCAGCAGCGCCACACCCACCGGATGGTGCGAATACGGCGCATAGGCATTGTCACGCGCGGTGATGGCAAGCCAGGCCAGCTGCGCCTGTTTTTCTTTGGAAAGGGTTGTCATCTGCATATCCTCTTACGGCGTGATGCGTTTCAATATCAGGGGCATGACCGCGTCGGCCGGTAACGGCGCGTCGGTCACCGTGACGGCCTGACGCAAACGTTCAGCCATGGCCAGCCAACCGTCTTCGTCGCGAGCGTGCAGACGACAGAGCGGCGCCGCCCCCTCGCCCACCTCAGCGCCAATAGGCGCTATTGTGTCCAGACCAACGGCGTGATCGATGGGGTCACCGGGCAAAGCGCGGCCGCCGCCCATGCCCACAATACCCATGCCCACGGCAAAAACATCCACACCGACGATATAACCTGGCTGGACGGGGAAGACATCGCGTACCACTGGCGCTGGGGGTAAATACTTTTCCAACGTAGATAAAAGATCGGCCGGGCCGCCCAAAGCCGCCACCATGCGTGCGAAAATCTCGGCCGCGCGGCCATCATCCAGGCATTGCATCAACTTTTCGCGTGCCGCGCAATCGTCTTTCGCCAAGCCGCCGATCACCAGCAATTCACTTGAAAGTGCCAGCGTCACCTCGAGCAAGCGCGGATCACGCGCCGCCCCCGTCAGAAAATCAATCGCTTCGCGTACTTCCACGGCATTGCCAGCACTCGTGCCCAAAACACTGTTCATATCGGTCATAAGGGCAACTGTGGGCAAACCAGCGCCAGTGGCAACTGTAGCGATTTCTTTGGCCAATCTTTCGGCGTCAGCGATGTCACGCATGAAAGCACCCGAGCCAAATTTGACATCCATCACCAGTCCTTGCAGACCAGCGGCTAATTTCTTCGACAAAATCGAGGCGGTGATCAGATCAAGCGATTCAACCGTGGCGGTCACATCGCGCACCGCATAGAGTACACGGTCGGCCGGGGCCAGATCCGGCGTGGCACCAATAATGGCGCAGCCGGTGTCGCGCACCGTGCGGATAAAATCGGCGCGATCAGGTTGGGTGCGATAACCTGTGATGGCATCCATTTTATCAAGGGTGCCACCGGTATGGCCAAGGCCGCGCCCGGAGATCATCGGCACATAGCCGCCGCAAGCGGCCACCATGGGGGCGAGCATCAGCGATACTTTATCGCCGACGCCGCCAGTCGAATGCTTGTCCAGTACGGGCCCGTTCAGATTTTCGCGGCGCCAGTCCAACACCGTCCCAGAATGGGCCATGGCGCGGGTAAGGGCCACGCGCTCACCCGCCGACATCTTCTGCAAAAGGACCGCCATACAAAAGGCACCGACCTGCCCCTCACTCACCGTCGCCTGCACCACGCCATCGATGAACGCGCCAATCTCGGCGTCATTTAAGGCCTGCCCGTCGCGTTTTTTGCGGATGATATCCTGCGGCAACATAATAAGATCGTTTGCTTTCCTGGCGGCGAAATCATTTGGCAGGGATGAGCATTGGCGATTATAATCCCCGCAGTCGCTTTG
>JAIXUW010000252.1 GCA_027483355.1 Alphaproteobacteria bacterium | reverse complement strand
GCGTTTAGAGAAAAGTAACCAGCCGGATGCCAGTATCAACGCGATTGACGGTGTGCGTGTCACGACACCAGATGGCTGGTGGTTGCTGCGCGCGTCGAACACCGAAGACCTTTTGGTCGCGCGTGCCGAGGGCTTCACTGCCGATGGACTGGCGCGGCTGCTCGCGCAACTCGAAGATCAATTGGCGCAAAGTGGCCTGCAATCGCCCTTTCGCGCTGCTGCCTGAACCAGAAAAGGACGCCGCATGAGCGACATCGTACTCCACCCCCGCGTATTGGAATTGATGGCGAGCCGCATTTGCCATGATCTGGTCAGCCCCGTGGGCGCCATCAGCAATGGCGTTGAGTTGATGGAAGAGCTTGGCCCCGCCGCGGGGGCAGAGGCCGTGCAGCTGATTGCCAACAGCGCCAAGCAGGCAGGCGTGCGCCTGAAAGCTTTTCGCTTGTCTTATGGCGCGGCGGGTAGCGACAAGAATATCGGCTTCAAGGAAATCCGCGAAGCTTTCAGCGAATTGGTTCCTGGTGGCGGTCGTATTCAGACACAATATGCGGACGATATTGGCCTCGTATTCTCCATGCCGCCGACGGGTTTTTTCAAAACGCTGCTTAATCTTTTGGTTTTGGCCGAAGAATGCCTGCATGGCGAAGGCACCCTGGCTGTGGCGGCGATGGCCGATAAATCGGGTGTGGTCGTGACGCTGACCGGTAAAAACCCGACCTTCCGGGGTGACGCCGCGGCGGCCCTGGACGGTAAAATTGAAGTCGAAGCGCTTGACGCCCGTTCCATCCATGCCTATCTGACCGGTCGCTTTGCCGCCCATTTCGACCTGCCTTTGACCTGGACTGCTGAAGAGGGTCGCCTCGTCTTTCTATTGAAAACGGCTGCCTAAGTAAAATCTCGATATCTGTTAAATCGGAATAAGTCTCTGAACATAAATGACTTTTTCTTTCCCACGGCCGCCGCGGTTATGCTTGCCCTTCAGCGCCGTTATCCTAAGTAAACTTTAATGTTTTCAGGGCAATCTAGGAGTTGCTGCAGCCTTTCTGCTGTCGCCTTGCCGAGGAATATACGATGGACGATCTGATCCAAGAGTTTCTAGCCGAAACCAATGAAAGCCTTAATGCGCTTGACCTTGATATCGTCAAGCTTGAGCAAAACCCCAATGACAAGGATCTGATCGGGCGAATTTTTCGCCTTGTTCATACCATCAAGGGCACGTGTGGCTTTCTGGGCTTGCCGCGCTTGGAAAAATTAGCGCATCACGCTGAAAATGTTCTGGGTCGCTACCGTGATGGCTCGCTGTCGGTCACACCGCAGTCGGTTACACTTATTCTTGAATCTTTTGATCGTATCAAAATGTTGGTGGCCGGATTAGAAGCGGCGGGCGCTGAACCTGCTGGTGATGACGCCGATCTGATTGTCCGTCTCGATGAGGTTTACGAGGGCCGCGCCGCCGCAGTCGCACCCCCACTGGTAGAACCTTCCACGAAACCCCCGGCACCTGTGGTCGAGGCAGATGAGTTTGGTTTTGTCCCTGTGCCGATGGACACAGATTTTGTGCCGACTGCCGTAATGTCAGCACCGGCTGCAACACCGGTCGTTGCGGATGCGCCTGCGTCCCCATCAATGGCCGTCGCCACACCTGCCGCCCCCAAGGCGGCCGCAGCACCCGAAGAAGCCAGCAAGTCGCTCCGCGTCAGCGTCGAAGTGCTGGAAAATCTGATGACCATGGTCAGTGAACTGGTCCTGACCCGCAACCAGTTGCTGCAAATTATGCGCCAGCAAACCGAAAGCGCCTTTACCGCGCCCTTGCAGCGTCTCAACCATGTTGTCTCGGAACTGCAAGAGGGCGTCATGCAAACCCGCATGCAGCCGATCAGCAACGCCTGGGGTAAGCTGCCTCGTATCGTGCGGGATATCACCGTCGAGGTCGGTAAAAAAATCAACCTTGAAATGCGCGGTGCGGAGACCGAGCTTGATCGGCAAGTCTTGGACTACATCAAAGACCCGCTGACTCACATGGTGCGCAACTCTGCCGATCATGGCATCGAATTACCAGCAGATCGTAAGATGCTGGGTAAGCCCGAGGAAGGTACCATTCTTCTTAATGCCTTTCATGAAGGCGGCCATATCATCATTGAAATCTCCGATGACGGTAAAGGTCTCGATACCGAGCGTATTCGTGCTAAAGCCGTGGAAAAAGGCGTGATCAGCGAAGAACAAGCGCGCGCCCTGACTGAACAGCAAGTGCAGCAAATGATCTTTGCCGCCGGTTTTTCAACTGCGGAGAAAGTCACTGCCATTTCGGGCCGTGGCGTCGGTATGGATGTTGTGCGCAATAACATCGAAAAAATCGGCGGCACCATCGAGATGCGCTCTGTCCTGGGGCGTGGCACTACCTTTACCATCAAAATCCCGCTGACCCTCGCGATCGTGTCCGCCCTGATTATCGAAGTGGCAGGCGAGCGTTATGCCGTGCCGCAACTGTCAGTTCGTGAACTGGTGCGCCTGTCCAATGGGTCAGAGGCACGGTTGGAAGATATTCACGGCACGCCGATCATGCGTTTGCGCGATAGCTTGCTGCCGCTGGTATCCTTGCGTAAGATCCTGAAACTGGGTGATGAAGAAACCGAACCCACCCGCCCCCGTCAGGTGATTGTGGCGCAAGTTGGCGCTTACCAGTTTGGCATTATCGTTGACCGCGTTTTCGATACAGAAGAAATCGTCGTCAAGCCCGTGTCCCCCATCTTGCGCAATTTGCGTATCTTCTCGGGCAACACGATTTTGGGCGATGGCAGCGTCATTATGATTTTGGACCCGAATGGTATTGCCAATACCGTTGGCGATGTATCGTCGATGGCCAAGGCGCAGGCAGAGATTGATCATATACAGGACAGCAGCGCCAGAAAAACCCCGCTGTTAGTGTTCCGTGCCGGTCCGGGCGCACCCCGGGCGGTGCCGCTTTCGCTGGTCTCGCGCCTCGAAGAAATTGCCGTGGGCAAAATCGAACGATCCGGACAGCGGCGCGTTGTGCAATACCGCGGCAAATTGATGCCGCTGATCCCATTCAGCGAAACGATGGATTTAAAAAACGCGGGCGTGCAATCGGTCCTGGTTTTCTCGGAGCGTGACCGGGTCATGGGTCTTATGGTCGATGAGATTGTCGATATTGTCGAAGAGCATATTGATGTGCAATTGACCGCAGATAATTCGTTTGGCTTGCTGGGCAGTGCCATTATTCATGGCCAGGCGATGGATGTTATCGATGTCGGGCATTTCCTATCAATTGCGCAAGCAGACTGGTTCGGCGGCCCTGCCGGTCTGGCGCCTGGTGCCGACAATGGCAAAAGCGTTTTATTGGTCGATGACAGCCCTTTCTTTCGCAACATGCTGGCGCCGATGCTGAGCGCTGCCGGGTACACCGTACGGGCGGTCAACGATGCCCTGGAAGCTTTGCAGCTGGCCAAAACCGATACGCATTTTGATGTCATCATCAGTGATATTGAAATGCCCGGCATGAATGGTTTCGATTTTGCCCGTGCTGTGCGTGCCAAGGACAGTAAATGGCTTAAAGTGCCTTTGGTTGCCCTGTCCAGTCACGCCACGGCCAAGGATCTGGAGCGCGGTCGCGAAGCGGGCTTTGATGACTACATCGCCAAGTTTGATCGTGAAGGCTTGTTGCGGGCCGTCAATCGCATCGGGCAACTGCACAGCGAGGTGGCATGATATGACAGAGACAACCTCTCAAGCGCCGCGTAGTGTGAATATAGATGCTAACCGTGACTTCCTTACCATGATGATTGACGGGCAGCTGCTGGGTATTCCTGTCTTGCAGGTACAAGATGTCCTCGGCCCACAGCGGGTCACGCGCGTGCCCTTGGCGCCGGCCGAGGTCGAGGGTTCGCTCAATTTGCGCGGTCGTATCGTGACGGCGATCAATTTACGCCGACGCTTGGGTATTTTGACTAATGCAGAGGCGGCTTCGACCATGAGTGTGGTGGTTGAACATCGGGGTGATCTTTACAGCCTGATTGTCGACAGCGTCGGCGAAGTGCTCAGTTTACCGGCTGATGCTGCTGAAACCGCGCCTGCGACATTGGATAGTCTCTGGCGGCAACATGCCGTCGAAATCTATCAGTTGAAAGAACAAATTTTGGTCATTCTTGATATCGCCGGGATGCTGGATGATATGCGTATAGAGGATGATATCTCGAACGAAGATGGCGAGGCTGCATGAAAACCTGTCTGATCGTCGATGACAGTCGGGTGGTGCGCAAGGTTGCCCGCAAGATATTTGAAGACCTGGGTTTTGCCTGTAGCGAGGCCGAAGACGGCGACAAGGCCTATATTGCCTGCATGAGCGATATGCCACACGTTATTTTGCTGGATTGGAATATGCCCGTGATGAATGGCATCGAATTTCTGCGTAAATTGCGCGCCAGCAACGGGGGTGATGCCCCTAAAGTCATTTTTTGCACAACGGAAAATGAAATCACGTTTATTCAAGAGGCCATGGCTGCCGGTGCCGATGAATACATCATGAAGCCTTTTGATAGTCACATTGTTCAAGGCAAGCTTGAGCAAATCGAAGTTTTGTAAGACGTATTCATGGTTTTAAATCCTCCTCCAGCTGGCGCGCCATCCCTCCCGCCGATACGGGTAATGGTGGTCGACGACTCTGCCGTCATACGCGGGTTTTTCAGCCGCTATATCGAGACCGCGACGGATTTAAAAGTTGTTGCCTCGGCGGGTAATGGTGAAACAGCGCTGAGCTTGCTCGAACGCATGCAGGTCGATGTTGTTCTCCTCGACATTGAAATGCCGATCATGGATGGCCAGGCTGCTCTGCCATTGATTTTAAAGAAAGATCCCGCCATCAGTGTCATCATGGCCTCGTCGCTGACCCACGAGAATGCTATCCTGGCGATGCGCTGTCTGCAGATGGGGGCCACCGAATGCATCGCCAAGCCTTCGTCAGCCGAGATGCAGGCTTCAAACAGCTTTCAGGAAAGCCTGGTGATCAAAATACGGGCTGCGGGTATGGCCGCGCGCCGCAAACGGGGCGATAAAACGGTCTACGAGATAACGCCGGCATCAATACCCCGCGCCACGGGCACAGAGAGTGCGGCGCCGCGGAGCCTCACCACGCGGCCTTTGTCGCCCGGTTGGCGGATGCCCGATATCATCGCCATCAGTTCGTCCACCGGTGGCCCGCAGGCCTTGATGCAACTGTTCGGCGACCTTAAAACGCCGTTGCGGCAACCGATATTACTCACCCAACATATGCCAGCGACTTTTACGCCTATCTTGGCGGAAAATATTCAGCGCTTAACCGGGCTTACCTGTCAGGAGGCAAAAGACGGGGATGTGGTCAAGGGCGGGGTGATTTATCTTGCCCCCGGCAATTACCACATGACCGTCACGGGACGGGCAGGGGCTGTCAAAATCGCCCTTAATCAGGAACCTCCGGAGAATTTCTGCCGTCCATCGGCGGATCCTATGCTGCGGAGTATCGTCGATGTCTATGCGGGCCGGGTTTTAAGTGTGGTGCTGACCGGTATGGGTGCGGATGGACAAAAAGGCTGCCAGGCTGTGGTTGATGCCGGCGGCGTCGTTCTGGCACAGGACGAAGCGACATCCGTTGTCTGGGGAATGCCAGGTGCTGTGGCGGTGGCGGGTTTGTGCACGCAGGTACTGCCTTTGGAAAAAATAGCACCAGTCATACGCGATCTTTCCGAGGGAAGGATGTCGCGGTTATGAACGATTTTGATTACAAATTTTTTGAAGATCTCCTCAAGCGGGAGTCCGGCCTGATCATCACGCCCGAGAAAGTTTATTTATTAGAATCGCGCTTGATGCCAGTGGCATCTAAGTTTGGCCTCGCCGGGCTTGCGGCCATTGCGGCCAAGCTACGTTTGCAAAAAGATACAGAATTACAGTGCGCTGTGGTCGAAGCGATGACGACCAACGAGACCTCTTTCTTTCGGGACAACAGTCCGTTCCAGAAACTCAAAAGCGATATCTTGCCTTATTTTCTGAACAATCGGCCGACCAAATCGCTGCGCATCTGGTCGGCGGCTTGCTCGAGTGGGCAGGAGCCTTATTCGATTGCTATGCTGTTGCGCGAAATGGCGCCGCAATTGGCTGGCTGGCGTTTCGATATCGTGGCGACAGATTTATCAAATGATATTCTAGCCCAGGCAAAATCAGGCATTTACACGCAATTCGAGGTCCAGCGCGGCTTGCCAATTCAGATGCTGGTCAAATATTTCACCCAACAAGCCGATAGTCGCTGGCAGATCAAAGATGAGATCAGGGATATGGTGACTTTTCGGACAGCTAACCTGTTGCAGGATGTGTCCCTCCTTGGCCAGTTTGATATCGTCTTTTGCCGCAACGTGCTGATTTATTTTGATGTGCCGACCAAGGCCAAAGTCCTGGGTACTATCAAGAATCAGATTAAGTCGGATGGTGTGCTGCTGCTGGGTGGTGCCGAGACAGTATTGGGTATTTCTGACAGCTTTAAATCATTGCCCAATACAAAGGGGCTCTATGTGCGGCAAGATAGTACATTTGCGCCCGTCGCAGCTGTCAGTGTACAAAAATAACGTCTGATAAAAGCTGCATATAAAAAGGCGGGAGATATCCCCCGCCTTTTTATATCTATTTAACACAATCTTATTGGATGCTGACCTTCTCTTTGCTTTGCCCAGCGGGATCACGCAAGACATAGCCACGGCCCCAAACGGTTTCGATGCAGCCACCGGCAGATTCCGACAGTTTTTCCAGCTTTTTGCGCAGTTTGCAGACGAAAACGTCGATGATCTTGACTTCGGGTTCGTCCATACCGCCATAAAGGTGGTTGAGGAACATTTCCTTGGTGAGGGTCGAGCCCTTGCGCAGTGACAGCAATTCGATGATGCCGTATTCTTTGGAGGTCAGGTGTAGCTGTTTTTCATCCACTTCGACCGTGCGCTGATCAAGATTGATGCTGATCGGGCCGGTTTTGATGATGCTTTGCGCGTGACCTTTGGAGCGGCGGACGATCGCCTGTATACGTGCCATCAATTCGCGCTTGTCAAAAGGCTTGGTCAGGTAATCATCGGCGCCAAAGCCCAGGCCTTTGAGTTTCGAATCAAGTTCCGACAGACCAGATAGGATCAGGATAGGGGTTTCAACTTTGGCCGCGCGCAGGCGCTTCAAAACTTCATAGCCATCCAGATCGGGCAGCATCAGGTCCAGAATGATAATATCGTATTCATACAGCTTGCCGATTTCGAGGCCATCTTCGCCCATATCGGTAGTGTCGACGACATAGCCGTCAGATTTCAGCATCAGCTCGATGCTTTTGGCTGTGGACTGATCGTCTTCAATTAATAGAACGCGCATTCTTAAAATCCCCCTTGTGATCGGCCGTCGTGGCCGCTGCGTCTTCGTGAACCGTCTTTTCCCTCGTCAGGCTCTGTTCCTTACAGTATAGCACGTTTGTTAACAAAGATTAAAAAGCAGCAAGGATGATTAACATAGACAATGAAATATTTTTTGCTTTTGTTAAGAAAAATATGAGATAATTCAAGAGGTTTAGCTCTATTTTGGGGGGTGGATAGGCCTCTAAAAAAGAACTAAAAAAAGATGAGGAAAAGGTGAATATCGGTGCCAAAAACCGCGCTCATCCTACTTCAGAATCGCAAAAAACGGGTGCGCCCGTGCCAGAAAGACAAGCCGTGACTGATCCTTTAGGCCAGCAATTTCTTGATAACCTCGAAAAGCAGGTGGGCGGCATGGCCGATCATCAGCTGTTCGGCCGCGTTGTCAAAATTTTGGGGATGCTGGTCGAAGTGGCCGGTGTTGAGCGTGAATTGTCGATTGGTGACCGCTGCAACCTGGTGCCACGCGGGACGGATCCGGTGCCGTGCGAAGTGGTGGGCTTCCGCGAAGGCCATGCGCTACTGATGCCATTCAAGCCGCTGGATCGCGTCGGCCTTGGTTGTCGCGCCGAAGTGGCGGCGGCCCAGCCGACTGTCTCGCCCAGCTCGTCGTGGCTTGGCCGCGTCATCAATGCGATGGGTGAACCGCTTGATGGCAAGGGGCCGCTGCTGCCGGGGGATGAGCCTATTCCCTTGCGGAATAAAGCGCCCTCTGCGCATGACCGCAAACGTTTGGGGCCAAAGCTAGATCTGGGCGTGCGCGCGCTTAATTCGTTTCTGTCGACGTGCCAGGGTCAGCGGATGGGGATTTTCGCAGGCTCTGGTGTTGGTAAATCCGTTTTGATGTCGATGCTGGCGCGTTATGCCGCCGCCGAGGTCAGCGTCATCGGCCTTATCGGCGAGCGCGGCCGCGAGGTGCAGGAGTTCCTTGAAGACGATCTGGGCGAAGAGGGGCTTAAGAAAAGCGTGGTGATCGTCTCGACCTCCGACGATGCGCCTCTCATGCGCCGGCAGGGGGCTTATATGACGCTGGCGGTGGCGGAATACTTCCGTGATCATGGCCGTCAGGTGCTTTGCATGATGGACAGCGTCACCCGCTTTGCCATGGCGCAGCGCGAAATTGGCCTGTCGGCGGGAGAACCGCCCACTTCCAAAGGTTATCCCCCCACGACGTTTTCGGAATTGGCCAAGCTGCTGGAGCGTGCCGGCCCGGGCTTTAAGGCCATGGGGGATCGCGCCGCGCAAGGCGATATCACCGGCTTTTTCTCCGTCCTGGTCGAGGGCGATGATCACAACGAGCCGATTGCCGATGCGGTGCGCGGTATTATCGATGGCCACGTCGTGCTGGAGCGTGCCATTGCCGACCGGGGGCGCTATCCCGCTATTAACATTCTGCGCTCGATTTCGCGCTCAATGCCGAAATGCCTGACGCCGGAGCAGGCTTTTCTGGTGCAGCAGGGTCGCGAGATTTTATCGACCTATGAAGATATGGCTGAACTGATCCGCCTTGGCGCTTACAAGCGTGGCTCGGATCCCAAGGTGGATGCGGCGATTGCCATTTATCCCGCCTTGGAAAAATTCCTGGCGCAAAAGCCGTTGGAGTATTCAACGCTGGATGAGGGTTATCAGCAACTGGCCGCCGTTTTGGCCGGCCATAGCAGCTAGGGCCGTAAAATATGGCCGACCTCAGCGCCTTGATCCGTCTGCATAAATACGAACTTGACGAAAAGCGGCGCGGCCTGACGGTGCTTTACACGCAGCTGGGCGAACTGGAGCGGGCGCGACAAAAGCTTGAGACCGAATTCGCTATCGAGGCTGCCGCCGTCAATATGGCGGCCGAGACATCCTTTACTTTTTCCAACTATGCCGAGCGGGTATCGCGTGAGAAAGAGCGTATTGAGGTGGCGGCGGCTGAACTCGACGCCAAGATCCAAATTGCCAAAGACAGCATGATGGAAACCTTTGCTGAATTGAAGAAATTTGAAATGACCCAGGCCGAGCGCGATCGGCTGGAAGCAGAAGAGCGCGCCTTTAAAGAAAGCGCCATGCTCGATGAAATTGGGCTGGAGGGCTACCGTCGCCGCCAAGAAAGCGGCGACTAGCTTAGACGATCTGCGCGTCGCCGGCCGCGCGGGTGATGTTGACCCAGCCGTCGCGTTTTACCTGAAACTGTATCCCGCCCTGTAGGCCGGTATCGGCCAGACCCTGAGCGTATGCGCTTTGCAGATCTTTCATCAGCTGGGCGGGTAGACGATCAGCCGTACGGATCACCATATCAAGGTTTTTGCTGGATTGCCCGGCCGCATTGCGCTTTTGCCGCATCAAGCCATCGAGTTGCATATCACCCAGACGGCTGAGGGTAAGGTTGACGATAAAACGGGTGGTCTGGCCGCTGTCTTGGCCGCCATTGGCTTCGTCGTCATGCTGTCGCCTGACAAACAGTTGAATCTGCGAGAGTTGCGCATCATGCAGCATGGGCAGCGAAATGCCGCGCCAATCGCCAGGCAGCGGTTCGTTTGCTTGGCGTGACAGCGTGCTGAAATCCGCCGTCAGGCGATCTACCGCACCTCGTGGGCCATGATCGCGCAAATTCTGCATGGCCTGCCCGCCCAGCCAGTTTTCGACCATGCCCATTTTAAGGGCAGCCATAAAGAACAAAGTGGCGGGCACCATCCGTGGACCGGGCGACGGGATGCTGTGGCTGATCTTGGCCG
>JAIXUW010000335.1 GCA_027483355.1 Alphaproteobacteria bacterium | reverse complement strand
TTGGCGAGGGACATCTGTTTCTCCGGTTCAATAAAAGGACGAATGCGCCTTTATATCAAAGCAGTGCCGCGCGCTAAAGAGGCAAAGACTTTGAAATATTTGATGTTTTCCGGATTAACTCTTTATTCATTGACATAAACGTGCTAATTCGGCATCTTATGGCTATCCTGCACGGCAGCAAATGATTCCTAATAACCTCAATACATGGAGTACCTACAATGTCCTTCTTTAAAAAATTAACCGACGATGCCAAGAAACTTGCTGCCGAAGCGCAAGAAGCTTTCAATGCCAACGGCGGCGAGCAGCTGGTTGCCAAGGGCAAAGCTGAACTCGACAAAGCTGTTAAAGCTGGCAAAAAGGCTATCGAAGACAACAAACCCGCGATCGACAAGGCGCTGACCACGGCAGAAGAGACCGCTGCTAAAGTTGCAGGCGAAGTCAAAAAAGCTGAAGGCAAAATCGACGAAGCCATTGCAACCACCGCAGAAGAAGCAAAAAAAATCGC
The DNA here is from genome assembly GCA_027483355.1 of Alphaproteobacteria bacterium. Lineage (GTDB taxonomy): Bacteria > Pseudomonadota > Alphaproteobacteria > Micavibrionales > UBA2020 > JAEXMB01. Next base: position 5,557 of record JAIXUW010000335.1, on the reverse strand, counting down.
AAAAAAATTCACTCCAAAAGGCTAATTCGCCCGACGGATTATAATTGCTGCAGAGCCCGGCCTTAGTGCCGGGCTTTGTTTTAATTACCCCGTTCAAAATTACGGAAATAAATAAGCTGTCCCGCCGATGGATGCCTTATGCTATAAAATCCGTTCGCTTTCACAACAGCCGGAAGACCTGATGGCCAAGGGCCGCCACAACATTCTGATCTTGAACGGCCCCAACCTGAATATGTTGGGGACGCGCGAGCCTGATATCTACGGCTTTAAAACGCTGTCGGCGATTGCCATGGCCTGTGAAGAGTACGCGGCTGAGTTGGGCATCGCCATCGATTTCCGCCAAAGCAATTCCGAAGGTGATATCGTCACCATCATTCAGGAAGCGCCCGAGCAGTTTGCCGGCCTCATCATCAACGCCGGTGCCTATAGCCACACGTCAATTGCCATTCACGACGCGCTGAAAATGCTGGAGATGCCGATCATCGAAGTGCATCTCAGCAATATCTACAAACGCGAAGCCTTTCGTCACCATTCCTATATCGCGCCGCTGGCGCAAGGCGTCATCTGCGGCTTTGGCGGCCACGGCTATATGCTGGCCCTGGACGCCTTGCGCGCCTGTCTGGATGACGCTTAAACCCGGCCTTACCCTTTTCGAACACCGAAGGAGATACCCATGAAAATCGATCATGAAGCCATTAAAAACCTCGCCGGCCTGCTGAACGAAACAGGCCTGACCGAGATTGAAATCGCCGAGGGCGATCATCGTATTCGCGTGACCAAGGCGGTGACCGTGCAAGCCATCGCCGCCCCGCAACAGATGCCCGCCTTCGCGCCGGCCAATGTGGCAGGCCCCACCGGCGTCAGCAATGTTGCGGCCATTTCCGCCGATAACCACCCGGGCGCCGTTAAATCGCCAATGGTTGGTACCGCTTATCTGCAATCGGAGCCAAGCGCCCCGCGTTTTGCCCCCAAAGGGGCCAGCGTCAAGGTCGGCGACACCCTGCTGATCATCGAAGCCATGAAGGTGATGAACCCCATCAAGGCCGAAAAAGCCGGTACCATTGTTGATGTATTGGTCGAAGACGGCCAACCGGTCGAATTCGGCCAAGTGCTTTTCATCATCGAATAACAACTGAACGGATCACCCGATGTTTAAAAAGATTCTGATCGCCAACCGCGGCGAGATCGCGCTGCGCATTGTCCGGGCCTGCAAGGAAATGGGCATTCAAAGCGTCGTCGTGCATTCGACCGCCGACGCCAACGGCATGGCGGTCCGCATGGCGGACGAGAGTGTCTGCATCGGGCCCGCCCCGTCGCGCCAAAGCTATCTGAATATGGCCGCGATCATCTCGGCCGCCACCATCACCGGGGCCGACGCCATCCATCCCGGTATTGGCTTTTTGTCTGAAAACGTCGAATTCTGCCGCATGGTTGAAGAGCACGGCTTTACCTTTATCGGCCCCACCCCTGACCATATCGCCAAAATGGGCGACAAGGCCGTGGCCAAGGATACTGTGCGGGCGCTCGGATTACCCGTCATCGAGGGCTCAGCTGGTGTTTTGAAAGACGCCGATGAAGGCCTCAATATCGCCAAAAAAGTAGGCTTCCCGGTATTGCTGAAAGCGGTTGCAGGTGGCGGCGGCAAGGGCATGAAAGTCGCCAACGGCGAAGATGATTTCAAGTCGGCCTATGCGACAGCATCCGCAGAAGCCAAAGCCGCCTTCGGCAATGGCGATATGTACATGGAGAAATATCTCCGCGCGCCGCGCCACATCGAAATTCAGGTGATTGGCGACACGCATGGTAATGCCGTGCATCTGGGCGAGCGGGATTGCTCCATCCAGCGCCGCCACCAAAAAGTGGTCGAGGAATGCCCCTCCCCTGCCCTCACGCCAGCCTTGCGCCAGCAAGCGGGTGAGCTGGCCGCCGACGTGGTGCGCAAAATGGGCTATCGCGGTGCGGGCACCATCGAGATGCTCTATGAAGAGGGCAAATTCTATTTCATGGAAATGAATACCCGCCTGCAGGTCGAACACCCGATCACTGAAATGATCACCGGCGTCGATCTGGTACGCGAGCAAATCCGCGTGGCCGCCGGACACCCGCTGTCGTTCAAGCAGTCGGACGTCACCTTTAACGGCTGGTCGATGGAATGCCGCATCAATGCGGAAAACCCCGATACGTTTATGCCCTCGCCGGGCAAAATCACCCGCTTCCACGCGCCGGGTGGCTTGGGTGTCCGCGTCGATTCCGCCCTTTATGACGGTTATACCGTGCCGCCCACCTATGACAGTCTGGTGGCCAAAATCATCGTCCACGCCCCCACCCGCGATGAAGCCATCGCCCGGATGGAACGCGCGCTGGGTGAAACCGTTATAGATGGTATCCAGACAAATATTCCGCTGCATTTGCGTATCTTGCAAAACCCGGAATTCCGCGCCGGTGATTTCACCATTCACTGGCTGGAGCGCACACTGGAAAAAGAGGCTGCCGCCAAAACCAAAGCTGCCTCCTGAGGGAGCATATAAGGAACAATAAATGCTACGTATCGCTCTTCTCACCCTGGCCCTACTGCTGGCAAGCGCCACCACCGGCCGCGCTGCCGAATTTACCCTCGACCCTGTGCATAGCCAGGTGATGTTCTCGGTCAGCCATCTGGGCTATTCACACAGCCACGGACGCTTTGCCGATGTGACCGGCACCTTCAATTTCGATGAAAAATCGCCCGCCGCCGCCAAGGCCAGCGTCAGCGTCAAAACCGCCTCGCTGCGCATGGACGATAACGCTTGGGAAGAACACCTTAAGGGCAGCGATTTTTTCAATGTCACGCAATTCCCCGAGATGACATTTAAAACCACGGCCGTCGAGGTCACCGGCGATAAGACCGCCAAGGTAACCGGCGACCTCACCCTGCTCGATGTAACCAAGCCCATCGTACTGGATGTCACCTATAACAAAGGTGCCGTTCACCCGATGAACAAGAAGTACACGGCTGGCTTTTCCGCGCGCGGCAATCTCAAGCGTTCTGATTTCGGCATGGCCTATGGCCTGCCTGGTATTGGCGATGACGTCACCCTGATCATCGAAGCGGAGGGCACGCGCAATGAACCAGCGACGCCCTAAAGCTCTTACCATTATCTTTGCCCTGTTGTTGCTGGCCGGTTGCGCCGGTGGCGTTGAGGGGCTTGGCCGCGACAACGGTATGCCATCCGATGTCAACCGCTTTCTTAAAGACCGTGCCACCTGCAACACCTACAGCCAAGACGCTCTTTTTGATGACGATGTGCTTGGCCTCGCCGCCGATCAGGGCGCGTTGTTTTGCAGCGGCAGCGAAGAACAGCTGGCCCGCTTGCGCAGCAAGTACAGCGCCCGGCCAGACGTACTGCGGGCGCTTGATCGCCTGGAAACACAGATCGACCAGGGTACACGCTAAGGGGGCAAGATGATGCGTATCGTTGCGGTTGCTTTACTGGCCTGGCTGGCTTTAGCGCTGACGATAGGGGAGGCCCAGTCCCGCAGCGCGCGTATGGTCCAGCCATGGACACCCACAGCCGCGAGCGTCCTCAAAGCCGATAGCGGCTTTCCAGCAGGCGCCATCGCTCAGGAAAGAATGACGATCGAGAATTTCGCGCCCGATATCCGCTTTGACCCGCGCGATCTGGACAACAGCGTGATCGTGTTCTCGGCCAGCTTTATGCCACGGGAGCTACCCGGCCGCCGCGCTATTGATGACGATATTCGGGCGCAGGCACAGGCCAGCTTTCAATCGACCAAGATCCAAAAGAAAGACGATAATACTTTCGAGGTACATGGTTTTTTCCGCATGAATGGTCAGGAGCGCCAACTGATCTTTAAAATGAACGTCATCCCCGCGCCCGCGCAAAACCAACAGCCGGCGCTTATCTTCAGCGGCCAGTTCAACGCACCCGTCGGCAACATGGCGTCGCACTTTGGTCTGCCGGCACAGATTCCGGTCGTCTTTCACGTCGAGACCGTGGCCGCACCTTAAAAGCAGGCGAATCGGGTCGCCGCGCCGACTCTGAAAATTATCATAGGGCTTGTTCTTGTTTCGGCCCTGCTCAACTGGATAAAGCCCGGGACAATAAAATTGCGTCAAGCCCTGCCCATAAGGTAGAGTCGTGGGCATGAGGACGCTTTACCATCTTTGGCTGCATCCCGCTTCACGGAAAGTGCGCATCGCGCTCGCCGAGAAGAAACTCGACTTTGACCTCAAGATCGAAAAAATCTGGGAGCGGCGCACCGAATTTCTCAGCATCAATCCTGCCGGCGACGTACCCGTACTGATCGAGCCCGATAATACCATTCTGACCGACAGCCAGGTGATCTGCGAATATTTGAACGAGGTCTATAATACCATTGATCTGCTTGGCAAAGACCCGCTGCAACGGGCCGAGACCCGGCGTCTGGCCGCCTGGTTTGATCAGAAATTCAACACGGAAGTGACAGAAAACCTGGTCGGCGAGAAAATGATGAAGCGTTTTCTCAAGAACGGCGAGCCAAGTGGTCCGTCAGTCCGCGCCGGTCACGCCAATATTCACTATCACCTCGATTACATCGGCTATCTGACCGAACGCCGCCGCTGGCTGGCGGGGGATGATATCTCCATTGCCGATATTGCCGCCGCCGCCCACCTGTCGGCCATCGACTATATCGGTGATGTGCCCTGGGATGAACACCGTGCCGCCAAGGATTGGTATGCGCGCATCAAATCGCGCCCCAGCTTCAAGCCGCTGCTCGAAGATATGATCCCCGGCTTTCCGCCGCCGCGCCATTATCAAGATCTTGACTTCTAAGCCATGGCCGGAACCAATGATCAGGCACAAGGGAAAGCCCCCTATCTGTTTTGTTTCGGTCTTGGTTACAGCGCCCTGGCGCTGGCGCGGCTTTTACTGCCGCAGGGCTGGCGGATTGGTGGCACCACCACCGACCCCGATAAACTGGTTGAACTGCGCACGGTGGGTATCGAGGCCTATTTATTCGACAGCAACCGCCCCTTAAGCGACCCTGGCGCCACCTTCCAGGATGCCACGCATATTCTGGTCACCATTCCGCCCTGTGGTGAGCAAGATCCCGCTTTTGATTTGCACAGCGACGATATTGCTGCGGCCCCCCATATGCGGTGGCTGGGTTATATGTCGACGACCGGCGTCTACGGCAACAGAAATGGCGAGTGGATTGACGAGACGGCCAATCCCGCCCCCTCCAGCCGCCGCGGTGACAATCGACTGCGTGCGGAAGAACATTGGCACGCCCTTTATCTGCTCACCGGCATCCCGCTACATGTATTTCGTATAGCCGGTATTTATGGACCAGGGCGGAGCGCGCTCGACAGCGTGCGCATGGGTACCGCCCGACGCATTAACAAACCTGGCCACGTTTTTAACCGCATTCATGTTGACGATATCGCGCAGGTGCTGGCGGCCTCGATGCAGCAGCCACGCCCCGGTGCCATTTACAATCTGGCCGATGATGAACCAGCTCCCTCTGCCGATGTCATCTCCCACGCCTGCCGTCTGCTTGATCTCGACGAGCCACC
>JAIXUW010000310.1 GCA_027483355.1 Alphaproteobacteria bacterium | reverse complement strand
TTTATGGGCGCCCTGATGGGCCGCCTGCGCTCGACCAGCTCGGTCGAGGTCTATGATTGCGGCGGCAAGAACATGAACGATCTGCTGTTTGAAATGGTTCTTGATTTCGGTGCCGGCGACGCGCTGCCCACTGCCATTGATAAAAAACTGGCGGCCGGTGCGCTCGAGCCCTTGTCGCTGGGGCTACTCAAGCAACTGCCGAATGTTTCTAAGGATGCCGATGGTAATCTCATCGGTATCGATTGGGCTGCGCTGAAGACGGGCGAAAAGGACAAAGTCGAGTTCGCCTACGAGATTCTTAAAAAAGTCGCCTCTGTCGAGGGTCTCGACAAGGGCGGCGGCAACGCGCTTGGTATGAACTCGCAGTACGGTGCGCTGGTGCGCGCTTTCCTGGAAAACCGCGAAATCGTTCTTGATGAGTACAATAAATCGCGCGAAGGCTCCGATAACGCTCTGCAAACCGTCATCCAGTTCTTGATTGGTGAAATCCGCGAATGCACCGTGGAAAACCCGCTCAAGAACAAAGACAATACTTCGGGCCCGTCGTCGTTTACTTTCCGCCGCGATGATATGGGGGCTGGCTTCTTCGTCACCTTAACCGGGAACAAAACCGAAGATGGCATCACCACCCGCTCGCTGAACCGCTCGGTTTACGATCGCCTGAAGCCCGATACGCTGCCCGATCCAAGTGAAATGGACTGGCAACACCGTATCTGCCAGATGATGGTGGGTCTGCCGGTCTCGACGCTCCATATGACTTTTAAGGATCACGCGGATGCTGATCCCGAAGCTTTCGGCGAATGGCTGATGTGGTTGCGCGAAACCAAAGCGAAAGTGGAGGGGACGGAAATCCCCGAACTGCAGCGTACTCTTTTGACCAATTGGCAGAATGTGGTCAACGCTTCGGAGAAGTTAGCCAAATTCTATCACCGCTGGGCGGCGATGACGGATGCGGAAAAGATCACCTCTAACGGTAATGCCGCCCTCATCGAGGAAATCGACGAGGAGTATTCCAAAAAAGAAGCGATGTCTTTCCGCCGTATCAAGCAGCACCTCGAAGAGGCGATCCCGCTGCGCCCCCGTATGCTGCCGCAGGATACACCCCATGCTTTTGAAAAAGGCAACTGGAAAAAGGCACCGCAATTATCAGAGCGGGTGGAAGAAAACCCGTCCCTGCATTTCGGCACCCGTCTGGTCGAATACATCGAAAACATGGTCTACAAAAAATCAGAGGCGGTAGGTAAATCCAAGCTCTATGCCCAGCTGATCAGTGCCATGGAAGAAATCGGGCTGCGTGATGTCAATTTCAAAGAAGCCGCGCACTCCCAGCAGAAATCGGTGGAGGCGGATTTGAATATTTCGGCCTTTGCGGATCGGGACCTCAGCAAACAGGCTGTCATGGCGCGTAAAATCTTCTGTGATTATATCCGTCAGATGGATGCCTCTGTACAGGCAACCGACGAGGAAATCGTCACCGTCAAGCGGTTCACTGAAATTCTGACCGAAGTCGCCAAAAAAGAAACCGCCCTGACAGGGGAAGTGTTTGTGGCCAACCGCGATCTGGCCACACTGGCAGCGGGCGAATTGCTCTCAACTGTTTCGGTGCGCGATACGGCTGTCTATGCCTTGGAAGACCGCGAAGAACTGGACTTTACCTTGGACGATCTGGTGCCCCACGACGACTTTTTGGCGTCGCTGGCGCTGCCGACTGTGGGTGCCAAAAACCTGCTGGCCATCTGGGATACCAATATCAGAAAAGTGACCGAGCGGGGCGAGAGTGGGCCGGACGGTGCGCCTGTCGAGCAACTGCCGCTCAGTGACGTGCAGGACGAAGCCTTGCGTATCGCTGAAAGACGTTCAGAACTGAACATTGCCACCACCACGGTCTATGTCCTCGATGAGGTGACGAAGCGCCCGGTGCCTGTGCATGTTATTACCAATACCAATCGTAACAAGACATTGGTGATCAGCCAGAAGGTGCCCTCGAAACTGCAGGCCGCATTCAACGAAGCCGGCATTGTCCATGTTGATGTGCGCGAGGCGAATGCCAAGCTGCGTATCGATGCGGCCATCAAAGATATTACCCGTGGATTGCCGGCAGATGCGGCGCTGCGTGATCTGACGATAGCCTTTAACTTCCGCAACGCCATCGACGACGAGATGGTCGATGCGGCCGATCCAAACAAGGGCAAGCCCACGCCCACTAAGCTGATCGACATGATTTTCGACAGCCGCTTGGACGCGCATTACCACAAATATCTGCTGCGTGCGCCGGTGAAGCCCGCCCTCAAAGCGGCCTAAGCGGCTAACATGAGCCGTGACCCTGAGCTCAAGTCTGAAAATGACTTTCCCGGGGGAGCGCCGGCGCTCGCTGCTGTGGCGACGGCGCTTGCGCGGCAGGCGGCGATGGATGGTGCAGTGCGAAATTTAGCGCACGGCAGCCGGCTCTTCAGGGTAGCGGAGGGTTGGCAAAGCCGGGTTTTGGCTGAAGATCCGCGCGCAATTGTCTGCGCCACCCTCTTGGAGCTTGATCGGGCCATGCAGGATGAAACGAAACGGGTGATTTTTCTGCCGTGGGATGCCATGATGACGGCGGACGGCATCGAAACGGTCTGTCGCCGTCACGGCGCGACCAAGACGCTGTTTTGGGAAGAGAGGCTGGGATGACGGGAAGCACATACATCAAGCAAGCGGTTATCGCCTCACTCTGCGAACATCCTAATCAGGATAAATATCGTGCGCGCGCTTTCGCGGGCGACGGCCTCTCCGCCATGACCGATGCCTTGGCCGGTCACGGTGTTGCCCTGACCAAACGGGATTTTTTCACGCCCGACGAAAACGGCGTCTATCTGATCGATACGCCCGGCTTTTGGGCTAACTTTGAAAAAATCCGCACGCTGCTTGCCAAAGGCAATGAGCGTTTTGACGCCGAAGATTTTCTTTTGCCGCTGCAGCCCGTGAACACGCGTACACTGCTGCAAAGCGCTATTCAGTATAAAGGGCTTGGGCAAATATTCACCGCCCCGGTCTGGACAGGCCGTTTCAATGACATGGAATTGCTCTGGTATAAGGTGCCGTATCTCGAGCGCAAAGAGTTGACCGGGGCTGATGGCACCATACCCCTGCCACTGAAGCGCACGTTATTGCAGGCGGAAGGGCGCGTCGCCCCCGAAGACCGCCTGGCGGCTGCCAAACTAAGTGCCGCCGATATTCACACGGTCTTCCGCGAGCGCGGTGATTTTGAATCGCTGTCGCGGCGTTTGACGACGGCCGGTGATTATCTGCGCAAGGACTATCTGTTGTTGCTTGATCATCTGGGCGATACCTGCTTTGCGTCACAAAACGCCTGGCAGCGCTATCCGCAGCTGGCCGAGACTCTGGCCCGTCACGGCGAACAATTTGAAGTCGTGGATTTTATCCGTCAGGTGGGTAGTCGCAACAACATCATCGCGCGCGCCGCCGAACACCGTGCCCTTGATAAAGTGTTCGCGCCCCAATTATGGGTGGGGCGTCTTGGCGATATGCTGACGCTGTGGAATCATTTGTCACCGGGCTGGAAGAATGCGCCGTTGCGCCCCGCTGATTTCGATCTGGCCTATGCGGACGCCGAAAGCCGCACTTTCGCGCCTCTGCTTGATTTTACCGCCCTCCACAACAAGCAAGACCTATTGCTCCCGCTCAATGGGGCTGACGCGCAGCCCGTTCTGGGCCTTGGCTTGCAAGCTTTTTGGGCGCAAGCCATCACGCTGTTGCCGCTGCTGGCGAAACAGGGAGAGCCTGTGCAGCTGCGCGATTTGCGCCGCATCAGTGGTCAGCTGGGACATAGCTGCCTGATCACCGCCGCGAAATGCGGCAGTTTCCGTCAAGTCGTCGGCATCGCACGCGCCAGTGGCGAGCCGCTGACCCTGGAAGATTTCATGAGCCGCGACATGCACGATAATACGCTGCTGACGATCCTGGCCGAGCGTAAAGAGCTGGCGCTGGTCTTTACGCCCGAACTCTGGGCCGGTCGTTTGGCGGATATGCGTAACCTCTGGGCGCAGGTGCGGCATGCCGACCGGGCGCAGATTGACATGCAACAGGTTGAAATTGCGGTAAAGCAGGCGACGCTCAAAAAGCATAGCCGCCCCGGGCTCAAAATCAAACCGCGCTAAATTATCCAGAATATTGAAGCGGGCAGATCGCGGCTGGTAGTGACCAGCGGGTCATGCCGGGGAACGCGCTGGGGCCTTTCCGGGTTTATCCTGGGATGGCGCGGCTTTTGGCGCGGTCACCGGTTGACGCGGTGCTGCCGAAAATCTATGCTGACTTCATTCACCAGAATAAACGCTTTAACGACACTTAATTGTCAATGACCGGACCCCGTCATGAAAACAGCTCTAAAGCCCGCCCTTGAAAATCTCGACAAAGCGCTCGCCCGTCTTGAAGGCGCGGTTGATCGCCGCTTGCAATCCAGCCAAAAAACCAAGGAAGAGCCCCAGCTTGACCTGTCAGCGCGCAACGAGCGCGAAGTAAACCGCAAGATTGCGGCCAAACTGGACCAGACCATCAACCGCCTCGAAACGCTGCTCAGCGACGACGCCTAAGGAGTACTGCCATGGCTGAAGTCAATATCACCATCAACGGCCGCATCTACGAAATCGGCTGCGACAATGGTCAAGAAGGTCGCGTTGTCGATATGGCGTCTTACGTGGATCAGAAACTGCAGCAAATCGCCCGTGCGGGTGCCGCCTATAATGATGCCCATCTGCTGGTTTTGACCACGCTGGTGCTGGCGGATGAGTTGTTTGAACTGCGCGAAAATGCCGGTGAAACCCGCCCCGCCAAACGGGCTGCGGCGGCGTCTACCACCGAAGGCGGTCTCAGCCGCGATGACGAGGCAGCCCTCGCCAAAGTGCTCGAAGGCCTCGCCAAGCGCATTGACGGTATTGCTACCAAAGTGGCGGCCGCTTAAATTATCCTGTCTTTTCAGGCGTTTTACCGTGCAGCTGTGCTTTGCACGCCTTTTTGCTTGGTGCTTTGGGGCGATCGCCCTACATTACGCACTGGAAGGTGCTGCGGTTCAGCGTGAGACAAGAAACTATCCCAGGACCGATGCATATCGCTAAGGGAGCTGTGCCTGATCTGGCCGTGGCCTGGTCATACGGCGCCCACCTGTTTAACAGGGTCTAGCGGATATCTCCGTCCACGGTTCTCGTGGCTCCTTCCACTTATTTTCAGCGCCGACTTTTTGTCATGTCACAGGCTTCACCAAACAAAACGGTTTTGCGGGCAGCCTTGCGGGACAGGCGGCGTGCCTTATCACCGGCGCTGCGTATCGCGGCAGCACAACGCGCTGCCGCGCTTTTTCTGGCGGATGTCGATATTCCATCGGACGCATATATCGCTGGTTATTATCCGCTGGCGGATGAGCTAAGCCCCCTGACATTGCTGCAAGCCTTGCGTGGTAAGGGACACAGCATCGCCCTGCCGGTGACGGCCCCCAAAGGTCAGCCGCTGTCGTTTCGGTTGTGGGATGACACTGTGCCTTTGGTCAAAAGCGCTTTTGGCGTCCAGGAGCCTGCGGCGGGGGATACGGTCATTCCCGAGGTCCTGATCGTGCCCCTGTTGGGTTTTGACTCGGCCTGTCACCGGCTCGGTTACGGGGCAGGGCACTATGACCGCACTATGGCCGATCTGCGCGGTCAGGGTAAAACGATTTTGACGGTCGGATTCGCTTTCCAATGTCAATATGTGGCAACGCCGCTGCCCACAGAGGCGCATGATATCGCGCTCGATTGTGTCGTGACCGAAGACCGCCTATACTGGCCCCCATCTGAGAATGTGATCTGAAAGGACGAATATGCGGCTGCTTTTCTTAGGCGATCTGGTGGGACGCAATGCCCGCGACGCCGTCGCCGCGCAGCTGCCCATCCTGCAGGAAAAGCACCGCTTTGACGCGGTCATCGTCAATGCCGAGAATGCGGCCAACGGTTTTGGCATTACCCCGCAGATTTGCCAGGATTTGTACGCGGCCGGTGTCCATGTCATCACCACCGGCAATCACATCTGGGATCAGCGCGAAATCATCCCGCATATCGAACGCGACCATAAATTGTTGCGCCCTTTGAACTTCCCCGAAGGTACGCCCGGTCGCGGTGCGACCTTTATTGAGACACCGCGCGGCCAAAAAATCCTTGTGGTCAATCTGATGGCGCGGCTGTTCATGGATGCGCTGGATGATCCTTTTGCGGCGATGGACAAATTGCTTAAATTCAATCGTCTTGGTCAGGACGTGCAGGCGATCTTGGTTGATTTTCATGGTGAGGCGTCGAGCGAAAAGCAGGCCATGGGCTATCACCTCGATGGGCGCGTCTCCTTGCTGGTGGGCACCCACACCCATGTGCCCACGGCCGATGCGCGCATCTTACCTAAGGGTACCGGCTATCAGACTGATGCCGGTATGTGCGGCGCCTATGACAGTGTGATTGGCATGGAAGCGTCGCTGGCCTTGCATAAATTCGTCCGCAAGATGCCGGGGGAGCGTCTGCGTCCGGCCGAGGGGGTGGTGACCCTTTGCGGTGTCATCATTGAAACCGATGATAAAACCGGTCTTTGCACGTCGATTGCGCCCTTGCGGGCGGGCGGCGTATTAACAGCGACTTGATGAATTCACGACAACGAAAGGATATGATCATGCAAAATAAATCAATCTTCTGGCGCCGCGTGGTGCTGATTGCCATCATCTTTGGTGCTACCGCCTGGATCTTGCGCGGCGAGGGCGGCATCAATCTGCCGCAGGGGCCAACCCAGCAGGTCACCGTGCAAACGGCGAATGGTCCACTTGAATTTGATGTCGAAGTGGCGGATACGCCAGAAGAGTTGCAAAAAGGCCTGATGCACCGCGAAGGTTTGGCGGATGATGCCGGTATGCTGTTCTGGTTTGGTCAGCCACCGCGGGTGGTGTCATTCTGGATGAAAGACAC
>JAIXUW010000187.1 GCA_027483355.1 Alphaproteobacteria bacterium | reverse complement strand
TTTTTTTTTTTTTTACCCGTAGAGTATGGTACTATAAAACATAATAATTCCCATCCAATGGTCAGATGATTCCAGTCGTTTGATCCCTGTAACGCCTTTCCTGAGAGAGACCCGATGTCGCAGTTTACGTCACTGGCACAAGTTGAAGGCGCGATTGAACAGGCGACCCGGGCGCTTGCAGGATCCGAAGCGTCGGGCGATGCGGGCCAAGGCGAAGTAGGTCCTGCTGACTCCGGTGATGGTGAAGCTCTCGGTCAAGGTATGGCAGCCGTCCTGGGGGCTGGCGTGCAGCTCGCCACTGAATTACTGGCCATGGCGGCAAGCACGGGTGGGCCTGAACAAAAATCTTCCTTCGTTTCAGCATCAGCGACCGATCCGCTGACCGGCCGCAAGGCCACTAAAAGCAATTTTTTGGGTGCGTCCCCGGCCACGCCCGTTTCGCGCGGCCAGCCGCGTGACATTATGGCGGCCCCTGGTAAAACGGGCGTGGGCCGCGGTGTTGACGCAGGTAAAGCCGCCAAGGGTATGCCGAAAACCCCCAAGGGGCTTGATCTTGACGAGGCGGTTACCATCAGTGGCCAGTCACTGAATTCACCGACACGCAATTTACGCGCGAATGTCAACACCAGTGTCTCGCACGCAAGCTTGCGCGCACAGCTTGACGGACTGCTCGGGATTGCTAAAGATCCAACGGAGCAGATGGCGGCCAATGACATGGATAACCCCTATCTTGCGGCCTCTCGTTTCGCCATGCCGGAAGAGGCGCAAAATCGCATCGAATTGACGGCGGGCACCGCGAAACCAAAACCGCAGCCATTGCCAACACCGGCACCCGGCATGGGCAGCCGCGGCTAATTCATCACAACAGATTAAGTATTAATCGACGTGACTATCGTCGTCGTGATCCAGCGGGTCGAGCTGACCGCTGGCGAGTGCCCGCGATTTACGCGCATGATGAATAACCCCGAGCGGTAACAGCAGCAAATAAACGATACCCATCAGGGTGAGGGTCAGCCATGTCTCATTGATCAGACCGGCCAGCAGCAAAGCGAATACGCCGAGAAACGGCACCCTGACGCCATAGGGGATACGGATCTGCTTGCTGGAAAAAGTCGGGAAGTTGCTGACCATCATGGCGGCCACCACCACCGTCCAGACGGCGATCAGGCCCGGCATTGCCATCAGTTGCAGGCCCGCTTCGGGCACTTGAAAACTGACGATCATCGGCAGCAGGACGATGCCCGCGCCCGCGGGTGATGGCACGCCGGTAAAATAAAGCGACAGCGGGTCGCCGGTGGTTTTCTCATCGGCCGCGATGTTGAAACGCGCGAGGCGCAGGGCCACGGCCATGGCGAAGACCAGTGCCACCATCCAGCCCCAGCGCGGCACAGTTTCCAGTATCCACAAGAACAAGACCAGGGCGGGGGCCACGCCAAAACAGACGAAATCAGAAAAGCTGTCCAACTCGGCGCCCAGTTTGCTTTGCGCTTTCAGCAGCCGCGCCGCCGCCCCGTCAAAGGCATCCATAAAGGCCGCGATGACAATAGCGATGACGGCTTTTTCCCATTGCCCCGAAATCGCCATACGCACAGCGGTCATCCCTACCGCCAGCGCCGTCAGCGTGATCATGTTGGGGATCAGCTTATAGAGCGACAGATATTGCGGCGGGCGGCGTATCGGCGGGATTGTTGGCATCGGCGGTCCTTGGGCGTTGCGGCGCTTAATCGCGCAGGATAGCGTCGCGGGCAGTCTCCGCGCTCTCCATGTCAGCGATGACCGTCTCGCCGCCGACAGTGCGCTGACCCACGGCAACCAATGGCGCTGTGTTGGGCGGCAGATAGACGTCGACGCGGCTGCCAAAGCGGATCAGGCCGTATTGTTCGCCCGCTTCAACCCGCTGACCAGCCGAGAGTTTGCAGATGATGCGCTTGGCCACCAGACCCGCGATCTGCACAAAGGCGACCGAGGTGTCATAGCCATCGAGTTTCATCAGCACGGTCGAACGCTCGTTATCGGTCGAAGCTTTATCGAGGCTCGCGTTAAAAAACTTGCCCGGACGATAAACAACCTTGCGAATGTCGCCAAAGGCGGGAATACGCTGCACATGGACGTCAAAGACGTTGAGAAAAATCGACACGCGCGTGACCATGGGTGCATCGCAAAGCGCATCACCCGTGGGTGCTGCCAGCGAGCCTTTCATGTCATCGAGTTCTGGCGGCAGGGGGACTTGGGTGATCAGCGACACGCGACCATCGGCCGGTGCGATGATCAGGCCACGGCGGCTGGGCACCGTGCGCGGCGGGTTGCGAAAGAAATAGGTGCACCATAAAGTCAGCGCCACGCCCAGTACGCCCAGCAGTTCCGAAATCTCCCAGAAAATCAGCATCACGATGGCCGCGATGATAATAAACGGCCAGCCAGCCGGATGGATAGGGACGAAAACCGATTTGCGGATGGTCAGGAGCAGGTCGTTCATAGGAATAGTCCTTCGCGAAGATGGGGCCGTGAAAAGCAGTCCCTTGTTTTGGCGTGATGGCCGGGCAAAGACAAGTCAAAACGTCCCTTTTGTTTACATAAGGCAAGCCGTACGGGGCTTGTCAGCCCGGCCGTCTTTTTCTATACCTTGTGATCTTACATAAAAAACAAAAAACGGACGTTCTCATGACGACACCTTTCCCCTCGCCTCTGGCTGCTGCCGCTCCCTTGAAATCTGTCTGCGTCTATTGCGGCACCGGTAGTGCAGTCAATGAGGTCTATCGCGAGACGGCGGCCGAAGTCGGCCGGATGCTGGCTGATCAGGGTGTGCGCCTGGTCTATGGCGGTGGCAGCGTCGGGCTGATGGGCATCGTCTCGCTGGCCTGTATGCAAGCGGGTGGGCAAGTCACCGGTATCATCCCCGGCCATCTGTCGGAAAAAGAAGGGCAAAACCATGCCATCACCGACCTGGTCCTGGTCGATACCATGCACGCCCGCAAGCATCTGATGGTGGAACAATCAGATGGCTTTATCGTTTTACCGGGCGGTCTGGGCACCCTTGATGAAACCTTTGAAATCCTTACCTGGAAATATCTGGGGCTGCATGACAAGCCGGTGGTCCTGCTCAACGTCAACGGTTTTTATGACCCACTGCTCAAGATGATCGATCATATGATGGCCGAAGGCTTTACCCCCGCCCATCACCGCCTGATGTTCAAAGCGGTTGCAACGGTTGAGGAGCTTTTGCCCGCTCTGCAAAGCCAGCCAGCCGCCCATCAACGGGTACAAAGCGAAAAGCTTTAATTTTTCCATATTAGTAAAGGTCTTGCGTAAAGCATCTCTTTAGCATTTCATGCAAGACTGAATTATTCTAGAATAGAGACAAGGGCTTAAAGGAGGCCTTTTTCTTGGGCATGGCCGATAAACCGATAACCGAAAATGTCACTGGTATGCAGGCCGAAAGGGCCCGTGCTGATCAGGCGATCGGCTTTACCCAGGCGCATCATGCGGCGGTGCTGGCCCTTGAACGCATCGAGAAACTGCAGCTGAAACCCGTCCCGCAGCTCTATGAACTTTGGTTCAGGTATTTTCAGGGCGACCCCGAAATTGTCCGCGCCATCGAAAACCAGCCGGGCCAGTTGGACGAGGTCAACTGCCATAAAATTTACAAGCGCTACTTAAGCGAAAGCGCCCGGGACGAAGCGGTTAAGAATGTGACTGAACAGGTGCAGGTCGCCATCAGCGAATTGGCCGGCATCCTGACCAGCGTCAAAAGTGCCGCCAGCGATTATTCCGATACGCTGGATACGGTGGAGACTCGCGTCAGTCAGGCTAGCAG
>JAIXUW010000128.1 GCA_027483355.1 Alphaproteobacteria bacterium | reverse complement strand
TTTCTTCGGACATAGAGGGCTCCTTGACGAATAACCCACCATAACCAATATTTATATTATGTCAATTATAAAAAAGTACTTATAAAATCAGCCGTATAGCTGTTTCGCCCGCGTTTCAAAGGCACTAATCATTTTAGAGAGCGCGCGACTAAAAAATTGATCCATCAGGCTTTCCAGCAGTTTGGCGTTCAGTGAAAAATCGACATAGAAATCGACTTCGCATTTATCGCGGCCCAAATCGGTAAATACCCATTTGTTGTGCAGATGCCGCATCGGCCCCTTCAGATATTCAACTTCAATCGCGTTCGGGCGTATCATATGCACACGCGATGAAAATACCTCGCGGTAGAGCTGAAAGCCAATGATGACGTCCGCTTCGAGGTAATTGGTTTTACGCTTATTGATACGTGCACCCAGACACCAGGGCAAAAACTGCGGATACTTTTCGATGTCAATCACCAGATCGAACAATTGTTCGCTGGTATAAGGCAGCACCCGGGTTTCTTTATGCGATGGCATGATCAGCGCGCAGCAAGCTTGGCTTCACGTGCCGCACGCAATTTTTCAAAATCGGCATCGGCATGATAGGACGAGCGCGTCAAGGGCGAGGCCGAGACCATCAAAAAGCCTTTGGCGCGGGCGATGCTTTCGTAAGACTTAAATTCATCCGGGGTGACGTAGCGATCCAGCGGCGCGTGCTTAGGGGTGGGCTGCAGATATTGCCCAATAGTGAGGAAGTCCACATCGGCTGCCCGCAGATCGTCCATCACCTGCATGATCTCAGTCTTGCTCTCGCCCAGGCCCACCATGATGCCGGACTTGGTAAAAATCGACGGATCGTGACGTTTGATATCGGCCAGAAGCGCCAGCGAAGTAAAGTAACGCGAGCCCGGACGAATGGAGGGGTAAAGACGGGGCACGGTTTCCAGGTTGTGATTGAAAACATCAGGGCGCGCCTGCGCGATGGCTTCAGCCGCACCCGGTTTGTCTTTAAAATCAGGCGTCAAAATCTCGATGGTGGTACCCGGTGACAGGCGGCGAATTTCACTGATGGTTTTAACGAACTGATCTGCCCCACCATCGGCCAGGTCATCACGATCGACCGAGGTAACGACGACGTGCTTAAGACCCAGCTTCTGCACACCGATGGCGACACGCGCTGCCTCAAACGGGTCCAGCTTATCGGGGATACCCGTGGCCACGTTGCAAAATGAACAGGCGCGCGTGCAGGTGGCACCCAAAATCATAAAGGTCGCGTGTTTTTGCTTCCAGCATTCGCCGATATTTGGGCAGGCCGCCTCTTCACAAACCGTTGTCAGGTTCAATTGGCGCATGATCTTGCCGGTTTCGTGATATTCGGCGGAAGTCGGCGCCTTAACGCGGATCCATTCGGGTTTGCGCAAGATAACACTGTCCGGCCGGTTACGTTTTTCCGGATGGCGATGTTCGGACTTTTTCTTGTCGGTGGCCATCGTCTGTGGCTGGTCGTCTGTATGTTCCATGCGGTTAATTTAGTCTTTTGCCAGCGAATAACCAAGGGTTTCGCATAGATACATAATTTAACATAAAATATTTACAGGGCTGATTTATTGAGGGTGCTTGTTGCGGCTTTGGCGGCTTGCGGCGCAAGCAAGGCATCATAGGCGGCGGCTTTTTCACCCGCGACCAGTCCCTTGGCGTTATCGCCTTCCCATTTATTGTCCACCAGCGGGCGATAGTCGTTCCATCCAGCCACCAGCAAACCGTCCGCCACGAATTTTTCACACAGCGCCAAAAAGACTTCGCCTTTGCTTTTACCCGAAAGCACATCGGTCAAGGTGTTGCGCAAGGGTTGATAATAAACATCCTGCAGCCCTGCATCATCGACGCTGAGATCAGCGCTAACGCCCTTCACCATTTTGACGGCGCGGCGGTCAACCACGACAGGGACACCCTGGGGGAATTGATCCGTCACAAAAGGCAAGCGCCCCATGTTGCGCAGACCCGTATCCCAGAAATTAATATTCTCGGCCTTAAGCGCCGCTTTGACGAAATGATAATTCTCTTTATCATCTTCGAAGAGGCAAGCTGGGCAGATTTCAACCACAGCATCACCCGCATCAACCGTGGCCAAGGGCTGTAATATCCATTGGCTGCGCTGCATCGGTTGCTGTTCTTTTTGTTCGATGCGGATAACCAGGCCAAAGCGGTTGCTGAACAGCAAGATACCGTCGGTCCCCGGCATACACTGTGTCGTATCGCGGGGCAGTGGCAGGGCCATTTTGTTGAAGGCGTTTTTGATCGACGCCTGTGCGTCGGGATCAGGGAAATAGGCATCGAGGGTCGCCGCAAAACTTTGCGGCCCCTCTTCCTTGATTGTCTTCAAAAATGCATCGCGGCGTTTTTTGTCCATGCCGGAATATTAGACATATTAACCCAGCAAAACAATATTAATATATCTATATAATTCAGAGATTTAATTACTCTCAATCAGCTTTTTGAGATTTTTCAAACCCTGTTCAAAATCGCGGCCAACCCTTTTATCGCAGTTGGTGATGGTATTAACGACTTTGGAAATGAACGGCTGAGGACCCTCCATCAGCCATAGAACTTCCGTGCCGCCATCGATTGCTTCCAATTCATAGGTGACGTTGTTCACTGCTTTGATCGGCTTGATCATATTGAGACGCATAACGACGCGGCTGTCGGGCAGCGATTGCACAATCTCGATATCGCCCGCTCCTACTTTGTAGTTACCCTGCCAGGTGTATTTGGCACCGACACCACTGTCGGGGCCGCTGAAGCTGCGTTGCATCTGCGGGTCTTTTTCAAACGGTGACCATCGCGCGACTTCACGCAGCGAATTAAGATAAGGAAATACGGTCGCCGGTGGGGCAAGGATAAAGGCTTTGCGACCCATACTGAAAGTATCGGGTTTTCTCCCCGCATAAATCAGCAAGACCCCCACGGCAAAAAGCAGGATCAGAAAAATTTCCATGCCCTATACTCTTTAGAAATGAATGGCACGACCATAGGCATCCAGCACGGCTTCATGCATCGCTTCGCTGATGGTGGGGTGCGGGAAAACGGTATGCATCAATTCGGCCTCGGTCGTTTCAAGCGTTTTACCAACCACATAACCTTGAATCATCTCCGTCACTTCGGCGCCAATCATATGCGCACCCAGCAATTCGCCCGTTTTGGCATCGAAGATGGTTTTCACAAAACCTTCGGGTTCACCCAGTGCAATCGCCTTGCCGTTGCCGATAAAGGGAAATTTACCGACTTTCAACTGATAGCCCGCTTCTTTGGCGCGGGCTTCGGTCAAACCAACCGAGGCGATTTGCGGGTGGCAATAGGTACAGCCGGGAATATTGTCCTTCTTCATCGGATGTACATCGGGCAAGCCTTTGATCTTCTCGACGCAGATAATCCCCTCGTGACTGGCTTTGTGCGCGAGCCACGGTGCCCCCGCTACATCACCGATGGCATAGACGTTTGGTTCATCCGTCTGGCACCATTGGTTGGTGACGATATGACCGCGGTCCAGCTTGACCTTGGTATTTTCTAATCCCAGGTTTTCAGTATTCGGGCTAATACCCACCGCTGAAATCACCCGATCAACGACAATCTTTTCCGTCTTGCCACCCACTTCGATATGGGCGGTGACATTGTTGGTGCCTTTTTCCAGCTTAGCGACTTTGGCCGAGGTCAGAATTTTCATGCCCTGCTTTTCAAAAGCCTTTTTGGCGAAGGCCGAAACATCGGCGTCTTCGACCGGTACGATGCGGTCCATCACTTCGGCAATGGTGACTTCAGCCCCCATCGAGCGATAGAAGCTGGCGAATTCAACACCAATCGCACCCGAACCGATGACCAGAACGGATTTCGGCATTTCTTTGGGCGTCATCGCTTCGCGGTAAGACCAGATCAGTTTGCCGTCCGGCTCCAGCCCCGGCAGCTGCCGCGCGCGGGCACCAGTGGCGATGATGATATGCTTGGCCGTCACCTCGGCCACAGGTTTATCGTCTTTACTGACCACGATACCACCCTTGCCTTTCAGCTTGGCAGTGCCTTCGATGACAGTGACTTTATTTTTCTTGAGAAGGTGTTTGATACCACCCGATAGCTGCCCCGCCACTTTGCGCGAGCGTTCGATGACCTTGGTAAAATCATACGAAACCTTTTCAACCTTAAGGCCGAATTCCTCGGCGCGGTGCATCATGTGAAAGAGTTCGCTGGAACGCAGCAGCGCCTTGGTCGGTATGCAGCCCCAGTTGAGGCATATCCCACCCAGCTCGGCCCGTTCAATCACGCAGGCGCTAAAGCCCAATTGCGCGGCCCGTATCGCCGCCACATAACCGCCGGGGCCGCCGCCGATCACGGCGATATCGAAAGATTTCATATCCATTTTTTATTCACCCTATAGATCTTCACTATCGTACAAATAGACACATCGGCAGTAAAGTGCATCACAGTTTTTGAGAGGTAACACAGGACACTCTTGCGGAAGGAAACTGATTTTTTTGATTTTATGATATGCAACACAGGTCCGATCATCATCTACGCCAGATATCTTTACCTTTAATAAAAAGGGAAATTGATTCACTTCATTTAGTATTTTTTCTTTAGCTCTAAATCCGGAAACATAACGACAAATATACATTAATATATCATCAATATGAATTAACTTCGAAAATCCATTCGCTAGGCTTTTACCAATAATTGAATTATTCTTTAAACCAAGAAGCTTTCTTTCTTCTGGTGACAATTCTCCGCCGTAACACTTAACTGAACGTATAAAATTTCGCTGGTCTGATTCAATTAAGTTGAGATATTTTTCACACGCATTTTTTAGTATATGCAAGTCTTTTAAATCTAATCTTTTAAGGTCAAAAGTCAGCCTAGCTAATGCATCATCTAGCAGCTCTAATGTTGTCTTGACCTGACTCATTAAATTTACAGGATCAACCCCATCGGGTTTTCGATCAGCTTTTTAAAGACCTGGAGGTATTCGGCACCAACAGCACCATCAATAGCGCGATGGTCAAACGATGCCGTCACCGTCATCACATTGGCAATTTTAACCTGACCGTCTTTGACGACGGCGCGCTGTTCACCAGCCCCCACGGCCAGAATGGCTGCTTGCGGCGGGTTGATGATGGCCGAGAATGCGCGAATACCGAACATCCCCAGATTGGAGACGGAAATGGTGCCACCCTGAAATTCCTGAGGTTTCAATTTTCCGTCACGGGCACGCAGACCCAGATCTTTCATCTCATTCGAGATATCTTTCAACGACTTGGTCGCGGCATCCTTGATAATCGGCGTGATCAGACCATTGTCGGTTGCCACGGCCACCGACACATCGGCGCGGGTATATTGCACAATCGCCTCGTCGGTCCAGGACACATTCGCCTTGGGGAATTTGGCGAGGGCCGTGGCAGTTGCCTTGATGACGAAATCATTGACCGACAATTTATAGCTGTCAGCCCCTTCGTTCAATTGCTTGCGCAAGTTCAGCAGTGCATCGATTTCGCAATCAATGGTCAGATAGAAATGCGGCACTTGCTGTTTGGATTCTGTCAGACGACGGGCGATGACTTTGCGCACGCCTGAGTTCGGCACCAGCTCGTAGGGAATACCGTAAGCATCGGCGAGCTCTTTTGCATTTGGTCCAGCAGAGACTGGCACGGCGGTGGCCGCTTTCGGCGCCGATGCGACGGCGGCGGGGGCTTTATCCAGATCACTTTTAACGATACGGCCGTGCGGACCCGAGCCTTTAACACTAGCGAGATCAATGCCTTTTTCCTTGGCCAGACGCTTGGCCAAGGGCGACGCAAAAATGCGGCTACCGTTATTTGCCGCCGCGACAGGTGCGGTAGCGGGCTTTGTTGGGTCAGCTTTTTCAGCCGCAGGCACTTCTTCTTTTTTGACGGCAGGGGGCGCTTTCGGGGCAGCCACATTATCCAGCTCAGTGGCCGTTTCGCCCTCTTCCAGCAAGATACCGATAAGGGTATTCACCGCCACACCTTCGGTGCCCTCGGCCACCAGAATTTTAGCCAGTATACCTTCATCGACCGCTTCGACTTCCATCGTCGCCTTGTCGGTTTCGATTTCGGCAATGACTTGTCCTGCTTTTACAGTGTCGCCTTCTTTTTTGACCCATTTGGAGAGTTTTCCCTCGGTCATCGTCGGCGACAGGGCCGGCATCAAAATCTTATGCGGCATAGGACACCTTCTGCGCGGCTTCGATAATATGTTCTACTTGCGGTAGCGCAAGCTTTTCAAGATTGGCCGCATAGGGCATCGGCACATCCGCGCCATAGACACGCACGACCGGCGCATCGAGATGATCAAAGCATTGCTCCATCATCAGGGCTGCCATTTCCGAACCAATACCTGAATAATGCCAACCCTCTTCCACCGAAACCAAACGGTTGGTTTTCTTGACGCTGTTGACGATGGTATCGGTATCCAAGGGGCGCAGTGTGCGCAGATTGATCACCTCGGCGCTGATCCCCTGTTCGGCCAGTTTATCGGCAGCCTGCAAGGCAAAACCCACCATGCGCGAGAAAGCGGTGATGGTGACATCGGTACCCGCGCGCTCGATCTTGGCCTTACCGATCGGCAGAATAAAATCCGGATCTTCAGGTACATCAAAAGATTGTCCGTACATGATTTCATGTTCAAGGAAGACTACCGGATTGGGGTCACGAATAGCAGCCTTAAGCAAGCCCTTGGCATCGGCCGATGACCAGGGGGCAATCACTTTCAAACCCGGACAATGCGCATACCAGCTGGCAAAGCATTGGGAGTGCTGAGCCGCGACGCGGGACGCGGCACCATTGGGCCCACGGAAAACAATTGGGCAACCCAATTGCCCGCCCGCCATATATAGCGTTTTGGCGGCCGAGTTGATGATGTGGTCAATCGCCTGCATAGCGAAGTTCCAGGTCATGAATTCGACGACTGGTTTCAAACCAGCGAAGGCAGCACCCGTCGCAATACCGGCAAAGCCATACTCGGTGATAGGCGTGTCAATAATACGCTTGCTGCCAAATTCTTGCAGCAGACCTTGGGTTACCTTATAAGCACCCTGATATTCGGCCACTTCTTCACCCATGACGAAAACATCACCGTCACGGCGGAGTTCTTCGGCCATGGCATCACGGAGCGCATCACGCACCGTCAGCGACTTGGTGGGGCCGGACCAATCTTTTTCGGTGGGGGCCACGTGCTTGGGCGCTTCACCCGCCGTCGCAGTCGGCGAACAAGAGACAGGCGCCATATCGGAGACTGGTTTCGTTTCTACATTCGCCTGCGGTTTGGAGGCTGCCAGGGAGGCGTTCACATCCTCGCCCTCTTCCAGCAGGATAGCGATCGTGGTATTGACGGCGACACCTTCGGTGCCCTCGGCCACCAGGATTTTACCCATGACGCCTTCGTCAACGGCTTCGACTTCCATCGTCGCCTTGTCGGTTTCGATCTCGGCAATCACCTGGCCTGCCTTAACGGCGTCGCCTTCTTTTTTAAGCCAGCGACTCAGCTTTCCCTCGGTCATCGTGGGCGACAGGGCTGGCATGAGGATTTGGATAGGCATCAGTTTTTCTCCTCGATCAGCACGTCGGTCCACAGTTCGGACGGGTCGGGTTCGGGGCTGCTTTGCGCGAATTCGGCAGATTCGTTGACAACGGCTTTGACGTCCTTCTCGATGACCTTGAATTCGTCTTCGCTGTATTTGCCGAGCGACAGGATAAGCTTTTTCAGGTTCTCGATCGGATCGCGCTGATCGCGCATTTGTTCGACTTCTTCTTTGCTGCGGTATTTACCGGGATCCGACATCGAATGGCCGCGATAACGATAGGTATTGAATTCGAGAATATAAGGCCCATTGCCGCCGCGCACGTGTTCAACCGCCTTGAGGGCGGCGGCGCGCACGGTCAATACATCCATGCCATCGACCGCTTCGTTGGGGATATCATAGCCGTCGCCGCGCTTGTGCAGGCTTCCTGCCGCATGACGCGCTTGGCTGGTGCCCATGCCGTATTTATTGTTCTCGATGATAAAAATAATCGGCAATTTCCAAAGCGAGGCCATGTTGTAGGTCTCGTAGATCTGGCCCTGATTGGCGGCACCGTCGCCGTAATAAGCAGTGGTGATGCCATTATCGCCGCGATATTTGTGGGCGAAAGCAAGACCGGCACCCAGGGGCGCCGTGGCCCCCACAATACCGTGGCCGCCGTAGAAACCCTTTTCGCGGCTGAACATATGCATAGAGCCACCCTTGCCGCGCGAATAGCCGCCAATGCGACCGGTCAATTCCGCCATAACGCCATTCGGGTTCATGCCGCAGGCCAGCATATGACCGTGATCCCGGTAAGCGGTAATAACCGTATCTTGTGCTTCAAGCGCGGATTGCACGCCGACGACAACGGCTTCTTGACCGATATACAGGTGGCAAAAACCACCAATCAATCCCATGCCGTAGAGCTGGCCGGCTTTTTCTTCGAAGCGGCGGATGAGAAGCATATCCTTATAGTACTGCATCATCTGATCGGGCGAGGCGATATTGCCCGGCACGGAAGAGTTTTTGGATTGAGCCGATGATTGCGCCACGAAAGATCCCTCTGGGCTATGGTGAACAGTACGGTCAATAGTTATAAGGGCAGCCCGTTTTTTTGCAAGCGCGGGGGCGTTTTATGGTGCGGCGCACAAATTTATTGTGTTTGCAGAATGACGCGCTCTTGCGCCTGTACAAAACCAAGGACGACCCGGGCGCGCTCGTCCAATAGGTCAAGATCAAGACCGTCTGGGCGCATCAGCTTGACCCGGTTTTCGAGGGCGGTACGCTCTGCCTGTTTGTCTTGTAGTTTTTGCTCTGTTTGCACCAGCTTGATCTGCAAACCTTTATTGGCGAAATAACCACGATCACCATGCAACAGGTGATAGGCGAAATACGCAAATAGCAAAAAGGCCATCACCGTGCCAAGCGTTTGCGAAACAGAGATTTTTTGCTTGTGAGCCCTCATCATTTCACTGAATCACACCGCCCTTGTGCCGTCAAGAAAAATACTGCGATTCAAAAGCTTAACCCACCAATATTGACAGCCCAAGCCAAGCACCTATAGTGATGCCACACCCGGAACAAAGGACAAACACAGCCATGGCCGCGCATCACATTTCGCTCAAAAATTTTCACATCGGCAACGACCTGCCCTTCGCCTTGCTGGCTGGCCCCTGCCAGATTGAAAGCCGCGATCACGCCTTTGATATTGCTGGCCACCTGAAAGAAGTCACCACCGCCCTCAATATTCCGTTTGTTTATAAATCGTCCTACGACAAAGCCAACCGCACGTCGCTGTCGGGCCAGCGCGGCATCGGCATGGAAAAAGGCCTGCAAGTCCTGGCCGATGTCAAAAAAGAATTCGACTGCGCCGTGGTCACCGATGTGCACACCGCCGAACAATGCGCCATCGCCGCCCA
>JAIXUW010000201.1 GCA_027483355.1 Alphaproteobacteria bacterium | reverse complement strand
GACGTGGCCGCTCTCGACAGCCTGGCGGGGCCCGCGCGCAGCACCTTGGCCGCCGCCGCTGATGGGAACGGCCTCTCCGCTGCCCAGGTCCGCCTCGCCCGCGAAGAAACCGTCAGCCACCGTCTGACCGGTGAAATCAGCGTCACTTTTCATGGCAAGCTGCGCCAGGAACCCGCCAGCAGCCCCCCGGCTGATGCCGTGATCGTTGCCGACGAGACCGCTGCCCGCGCCGCCGCCAACGCCCATGCCGCCACCCTCAGCCGTAATGCAGCTTTGGCCGAATTGATCGACCGTGAATTGCGCAAACAGCCAGGGCAAGGTTTTGGTATCAACGACATTCGTTTCAACCTTGGCAGTGCCGCCGACAAAACCTGGCACGCCGCGGGCGTCAACTATATCGCCCGCTACACGGCCGAGGCGCGCTTTACCCTCTGGCGCCAGAGCGCCGATGTGGTGGCCTTGGCGGCCGCTGAAAAGCTGGGCTTGTCGGCACTGGCCGATGATAGTCTGGGTGATGTTTTCATTATGCCCCTCGCCGCCGACGGGCCACGGCTCAAGGCTGATTGCGCGGTCTTTTTACCCGTCTCGAAAATTGAATTCTCGCTCGAGGGGCGTTTTTTTCCAGCTGTTGCCGCCGGTCGGCATGGCGAAATTGTTGACATGGACCCGGTGCTGGACCGCTGGCTGAAACCGGGCATCGCTGCCCTCTTGAAACTCTCGCGCGGGCCACTGGCGGTGGATGCGCTGGCCGCCACCGCCTTTAAGTACCGCCTTATTCGTCAAACCCTGCAAGCCTTGCTGCATCAATCGCGCAAAACCGTCTATCTGCAACTGCAGCGCGACTATCCCCTGGGGGTGTCAGATCGATATTTACGTGCCTGTATCAAATATTCCAGCGGCGCTTTCGAGGCGCTGACCCGCTCCAACCGTCGCCAGAGCCTGACGCTTGCCCTTTTGACAACCGCCGTCATCTGCGCCCTGTTTTATCTGCTGGGCCTGCGGAGCATGCTGATCACAGCCCTTGGCCAAACCGATACGCCCGCCTGGTTGGCACTCGATATTTTGCTGTGGGGGGCATTATCAGGGGTAGGCATTTTGCTGATCCGCCGACGCGCGGGTCTCCATTTAAAATTGCGCTTGGGCACTACACAACCGCCCGCACAACTACCCGCCGCCCATCAGCAAGGCCGGCTGGTGATTATTTACAGCGCGCTGATCTTCGTAGTACTTGCCTTTGTCGCGCCCGCCAAACCCGTCTGGGCCGCCGTGATCATCGCGCAATTCGTGACGGCGCTGCCTTTTTTGTGAGTGTGAAAATTTCTTATTTCGCCTGTAAAAGCCACGCCGCCCAAGCGCTGCTCGCCATCAGTAACAAAATGGCCATGCACAGGGCAGGCGTCAGCCTGGTGCCCAGATGCACCATCGTAAAGCTGATGTTCATCATCACCATGGCCACCACCACCAGCGGCGCCACAATCCCCGGCGGGAAATGCCCATAGGCAAAGCCAATCGCCCAATTCGCACCCGGCATGATGACGATGGAGGCGATAATCATCCGCGTAAAACTGTCAGGAAACTTGGCATAGACCGCCGCCAGCGTTTGCGGCAGCAATTGGCCCGAGATAAAAAACACGCCCGACATGATGACGAATTGCGCCACCGTCACCACCGCCAAAGCCGGCAAAACAACAGACAAAGTCATGCAGCGTCCTTTATACCAAGCTCGGCTTCGCCGCCCCAAACAACACAATAAACCAGCGCCCCAAAGTCTCGCGGTGAGCAAAGCGCCTGCCGCGGTTGCGGCCCTTGGCCCGAGCCAAGGGCGCAGAGCGGCCAGCCATTTTTACTGATTCATGATCTGGAAGAATTCAGCGTTGTTCTTGGTGTCTTTCATCTTTTCCAACAAGAACTCGACCGCATCGACCGTGCCCATGGGGTTGAGGATACGACGCAAGACCCACATCTTGGTGAGCGACGCCTGATCGACCAGCAATTCTTCTTTCCGCGTGCCCGACTTTTGAATATCGATGGCGGGGAAGACGCGCTTGTCGGAGATTTTGCGGTCCAGCACGATTTCCGAGTTACCGGTCCCTTTGAATTCTTCAAAGATCACTTCGTCCATACGGCTGCCGGTATCGATCAGCGCGGTTGAAATGATGGTGAGCGAGCCGCCCTGTTCGATGTTACGGGCCGCACCAAAGAAACGCTTGGGGCGTTGCAGGGCGTTCGCATCCACACCACCGGTCAAGACTTTGCCCGATGACGGCACCACGGTGTTATAGGCACGCGCGAGACGCGTAATGCTGTCCAGCAAGATGACGACGTCGCGTTTGTGTTCAACCAGACGCTTGGCTTTTTCCAGGACCATCTCGGCCACTTGCACGTGGCGCGAGGCCGGCTCGTCAAAGGTCGATGAGATGACTTCACCTTTGACGGAACGGGCCATGTCGGTCACTTCTTCCGGCCGCTCATCGATCAGCAGCACGATCAGATAAGCGTTCGGGTGGTTGGTCTCGATGGATGAAGCGATGTTTTGCATCATCACCGTTTTACCGGTACGTGGCGGCGCCACAATCAGGGCGCGCTGGCCAAAACCAATCGGTGCCACCAGTTCAATGACGCGCTGAACCATATGCTTTTTGGTCGGGTTATCCAGCTCGAGGGTGATTTTGCGGTCCGGATAAAGCGGCGTCAGGTTATCAAAGTTAATACGATGTTTCAGGTTTTCCGGGTGTTCGAAATTGATGGTCGACACGCGCAGCAAAGCGAAATAACGCTCGGTTTCTTTCGGCGCGCGAATTTCACCCTCGACGGTGTCACCGGTGCGCAGACCAAAACGTTTGATCTGGGCGGGGGAGACGTAAATATCATCGGGGCCAGGCAAATAGTTTTCTTCCGGCGAGCGCAGGAAACCAAAACCGTCCTGCAAGACTTCCAACACGCCCGAGCCCACGATGGGCACGTCGTTTTCGGCTAGGCTTTTTAAAATCGCAAACATGATTTCCTGTTTGCGCATGGTGGACGCGTTTTCAATGCCCAGCTCTTCTGCCTGCGCCAGCAATTGCGCCGGCGTTTTTTCTTTTATCTCATCCAGGTTGAGCGGCTTGATATTGGGGTCACGGTCGGTGGTGATGTCGTTTTCATCGAGCGGCGCATCGGTCGTAAAGCCGTTGCCATTGCCGCCCCCTTGTTGATTGCCAGAACCTGAACCAGGGCGTGTGCGTCTAACCACTTGTGTTTGTCTTTCGTCGGTAAGATGGGGCGGAAAAATTTTATAAAGGCAGAAGGTTTAAGGGGGGCTGCGGGCGGGGTCGTGCCGAAGTTTCAAGAAAAGTCTGTTTGGCAGATCGCACATAAACCGGGCCAATCACAATCGATCGGCGCGCCGGAGCCAAGAACTGGCCTGACGACGATAAAAACATAAGACGGCAGCAGGGCTTTTGTCAATGGCCCTTCGGCAACTTTACGAAAAATAACAGCTGCTCACCTTACGGCCCGCATACGCCCGGCGGCAAGGGCAGCATAAAGCCCGCCCGGCCATCGACAAAGCGGGCATCGCCTAAAATCCAGTTCTCGCCTTGCCGCCAGACATAGGGGGCGCGTGACCAGAATAAAAAGGCCTCGACCTCGGGGTCGGCCGCGCGGGCAGCATCCAGATCACATTGGCTGAGCGGCACATCTCCATAGCTTTTGCCATCCACCACCCACAGACCGTCCCCCGCCCCGGTAATCATCACACGTTGCCACGAAGTCACCGGTAACAGGTTGGGGATCACCACATTGGCACCCGCAACATTTTGCCGCGCCGCTGCGACCTGCAGATGGCTGATCGCCGCATTGATGCCGATATAAAGAAACGTCGCCACCAGCGCCACTTGCGCTGGGCGCTGCCAATGACCACCCGTTTTTTCGCGTCGCCGCGAAAACCACAGGGCAAAACCCAAGCCCAGCCACAACCAGATATCGATGATGAAGAGAATATCCCCATAGAACCAGCGGCTCGAAAACGGCTCGAGAAAGCGTATGCCATAGCTGTTCAGCCAATCGAGAAAGGGATGACTGAGACAGCCGATAAAAGCAAGCGCGTAAAGCCAGGTAAAATGAACCGGCAAACGATCGGCCGGGCGTTTGCCGCGTTTCTGCTGCCAACGATCATAGCCATACAACAGCGCCGCCAAAACCAACGGCAATAAAACCCAGGCAATCGGCCCATGGGTGATACCGCGCCGCATGGCGAGGCTCACGGTGCCCAGCGTCACACAGGTCGCATCCACGTCCGGCAGGTTGGCGCCGATGATCAGGGCCGGCATCCCCAGGCCCGTTTTGCGTTTAAGCCCGGTCTGCCCCAGCACCGCACCAAATAAACTATGGGTCAGATTATCCATGCGGCATTTTCACTTTTATAAAATTAAAACGGGCGGACGATCACCAGAATAACGATCAGAATCATCAATACCGTCGGCACTTCGTTCATCAGCCGGTAAAATTTATGACTGCGCGTATTGGCGTCGACCAGGAATTTTTTGCGGCACACCGATAAATAGCCATGAAACCCCGCCAGCAAAAACACCAGGGTTATTTTGGCGTGCAGCCAACCGGCCCCTTGCATCAGCCCCGTGTTGCTGCCAATCATCACAAAACCGGTGATAAAAGTCACAATCATCGCCGGGTTCATGATCAAGCGCAGTAATTTGCGCTCCATGATTTTCAAGGTCTCCGACAGTTCCGACCCCGGCTCCGCTTGCGCGTGATAAACAAACAAGCGCGGCAGATACAAAAGCCCCGCCATCCACGAAATCAGCGCCACCACATGCAGCGCCTTAATCCATAGGTAGTAATCCGATAACACCGCGCTCATGCTGCTTTCTTTCCGGCCATCTTGTTGCGTATCGCACAGGGGCACTTGGTCCATTTGGCAGGGCAGAGTTGCTCGCAGTGCCGCTTATCGGCAATCGCCAGCACTTCATGCGCCAGACCTTCGATAAAATCGGGGTGGTTCGACACGGTGGGCACACGGCCAAACCAGACGACACCCATCTCATGCGCTTTTTCGCGGTATTCCAGTTCAATTTCAACCAGCGTCTCGACGTGTTCCGACACAAAGGCGTGCGGATAGACCAAAACACCGACGCCATCTTTAACGGCTTTTTCCAGCGCTTCTTCAGTCGAGGGGCCAATCCATTTCAACGGGCCCACCCGGCTTTGATAACAAATCTGCCAGTCAAGGCCGGGACGGTTGAGCGCCGTCACAATCGCCTGCGCCGTTTCTTCGCATTGCCATTGGTACGGATCGCCTTCTTTGATGATTTTTTCCGGCAGACCATGGGCGGAAAACAACACCCGGGTATTGGCGGGCGCTTTATCCAGCGCCTCTTGCAGCAGTTTCACCGAAGCATTGATAAAACCGTGGTTATAGGGATAGCAACAAATCTCCACACTCGGCACATTCAAACCGATCTGCTTGGTGGCCTGATGCCAGGATTGCAACGACGAGCGCACGGTGGTCGTCGAAAATTGCGGATAAAGCGGCAGCAAAATAATCTGGTCAGGTTTAAAGGCCTGCACTTCCCGCGCCGTTTCAATCGCCAGCGGATGCCAATAGCGCATCGACACAAAGCATTTTACCTCGCCCGTTACCTGACCATGCTGTTGTAACAGGGCTTGCAGGGCTTGCGCCTGCGCTTGCGTGTTCTCTAACAAGGGCGAGCGATAGCCCAGTTCGCGGTAGGAATCGAGTGCCGCCCCCCGGCTGCGGGTCAGCGAAATAAACTGCGCCAGCATCCAACGAATAGGTAGCGGTGCTGCAATGATGTTTTTATCCATGAAGAAATTATACAAAAACGGCCGAATGGATTCCTGTCGGTCCGGCCCGCCCAAATTTAGCAAAACAATAGCGGTGCGTCCCTGTAAAGCCGCGGTCATGCGCGATACTCCCGAATAATCTGTGCCAATGCCGCCACGTGTTCGGGCGGGGTTTCCTTGATGACGCCGTGACCCAGATTAAAGACGAAAGGCCGGCCGTGGCAGGCTTCTAAAATCGTCAAGGTCGCGGCGCGCAGACGCGGCCCCCCTGCCAGCAGGGTTTCCGGGTCAAGGTTGCCTTGCAGGCATATATGTTGCGGCAGGGTTTTGGCAACCGCGTCGATGTCTGCCCCCTGATCAAGACCCAGCGCGTCCACGCCGGTGGCGGCCACATAGGTGGCGGCTTGCGGCGCAGCCCCTCTTGGAAAGCCAATCACCGGCACTTCGGGATAGACCGCTTTGATGGCGGCGGTTATTTTTTGCGCGGGCTGCACAATCAGTCGCGTGAAAGCGTCCGGCGGACAAAGCCCCGCCCAGCTGTCAAACAGCTGCACCGCATTGGCACCCGCCGCAATCTGGCCCAATAACGAGGTGATGGTGGCTTCAGTGATGATATCGACCAGATGCGCGACGAAATCGATATCGCTTGCCGT
>JAIXUW010000210.1 GCA_027483355.1 Alphaproteobacteria bacterium | reverse complement strand
TGGACCAGCGTTGCGTCATAAACCTCTTGAATTTCATGATAGATAAACAAGATGGCGATAACGCCCACCACCAGGGCACCCGCCGCAATAGGCAACACCAAGGATTTGAGCAAATCAATACGCAGGGAACGTGTGGTCATTTTTCGATGATATACCCAATGTTACGAATGGTTTTGATGAGATCACGCCCCAGCTTTTTGCGCAGCGCCGAGATATGCACCTCGATGGTGTTGCTGCCGATGTCGTCATTACCCCAATCATAGATATGCGATTCTATTTGCTGCTTGCTGATAGTGTGGCCGATGTTGTTCATCAGATAATCAAACAACGCCAACTCACGTCCTGATAGACCGACAGACCCACCATCCATGGTAACTGTGCGCGCAAGGGGATCGTAGACAATATTTTTGTGGGTGATCACGGGGGCCGCATGACCATGCGCACGCCGCAGAAGTGCCGCACAACGCGCCAGCAACTCATCAAGATCAAACGGCTTGACCAGGTAATCATCGGCACCGGCATTGAGTCCTTCAATACGGTGACGGGTGGCATCGCGCGCCGTCAAAAAAAGACAGGCAATGTTGTTATTGTTTTTGCGCAGCTGTGCCAGCCATTCAAGGCCCGATATGCCCGGCAGGTTGATATCCAGTACCAGCAGGTCATAGGGCGTCGTTGACAGGGCTTCCACCGCATCTTCGGCCGATTGCACCCAGTCAGCCGCATAAACCGTGCGCAGGCCCGACAATGTGGCCTGACCTAACAGGCGATCATCTTCTACAAGCAAGAGGCGCATGGGGCTTTCTATCTTTTATAAAAAAAAGCGGCAGCCCTTGAGGGGCAAGAGCCTGCCGCCAGTATAGGTCAACGGAGGGGTGAAGACCATTATCAACAAAGTGTGTTAGTTATAATCTTTCGGCTTTGCAGACGCGGCTTTTTCTTGGGCAATACCCAGCGCCGTGCGGATTTCCTGACGCCTGCCCGCATCGGCCAAGGCACGATTGGCACGGTCGGGGGCTGCCAGGGCTTTTTCAAGCACCGGTATCGCCTCTGCATAGCGTTCCTGGTGGATCAGATAGTCACCGTAGAAATAGTTGGGGTCGATGCCATCTGGATTTACCCTCAGCGCTGCTTTTAGGTGTTGTTCTGCTTTTTTGCTGTCACCAAAACCAACCGGCCAGCCGGGAACCTGATAGTAAAGCGATCCAAGCGACGTATGGGCGGACCCTTCAAGCGCATTTGCATCTTGCTGCAAGGATGCTTCCAGCAGGCCTTTGGCTTTTTTTACTTTGGGCAGGGCCGAGATACCCTTGATAATACCGGCCTCGCTCGACAGGATAATCGCATCCCATATTTTCGGCTCGGCGCGGGTTGGATTGGCAGCAACGAGTGCGGCGGCCTGCCCTTCAAGCGCGGCCATCGCCGCCAGCTGTGCCTCTTTACCGGCACCCTGATATTTAATTTCTGCCCAACGGGTTTGTAGTACAGCCACCTGATCCATCACCGGATCAGCCACAGGCAACAGCGCTGCGCCATCCATCAGCATCTGTGCGGGGGGCTGCATGACAGGCGCTGGCATATCCTGAGCCTGTGCAGATATTGTATTCAATGCCAACGACAGCGCTGGCATTGCAAGTATCATCATGGCGATGCGTTTCATGGCGGTATTCTCCTTGTGTGGGGTGATTTCATGCTGACGCGCCAGAATACGCTCGCCAATATCGCGGTTTTTGCGCAAGGCCCGGTCAATCAGCCGCGGCAGCAGTGCATTGAGCAGGGCAAAAAACCGCTCCGGCCAGCCGATACGCACTTCGCGTTCGTCGTTCACAATGGCCGCAACAATACGACGCGCAACCAGATCGGCGCTGTCATGCGTCACGCCCGTTTGCGCATTCAGCTCTGCTTTCAGCCCCTTGTTGGCATCGGTATCCACAGCACGCGGCGTGATATGCGTCACGACAATGCCGCTGCCCTGCACCTCGCGGCGCAGAGAATCAGAAAACGCCTTTAACCCGGCTTTGGCCGCGACATAACAGCCCAGATGCGGCAGCGGGATCAGGGCTGTCATCGACCCGATATTGACAATTTGGCCGCCGCCCCGCTTGCGCATGGCGGGAAGCACCGCCTGTGACAGGCGTATGGGCACGATCAGGTTGATACCGATAATATCAGCCGCCGGCTGGTCTTCGCAGCGGGCAAAACAGTTATACCCGGCAAGGTTGATCAGGATATCTGGTGCGGCCGCCGTCACCATCGCAGAGGCGCTATCGATATGCGCCAGTAAATCACCCTGTGTGGCGCGGTCATACACAAAAACCCGCGCCCCGCTTTTTTGCAGCAGCGCCACGAGCGGGCGGCCAATGCCGCCCGTCCCGCCGGTGATGAACACACTTTTACCATCAAGCTGCATAACGCAAGGCTCCCGTATGGGGGATCGCCCGCATCACATTAGCGAAAAGGCGGAAGGTGTTATTGGCCACCTCGATAATCGCTGCCTGATCGACCGGATCGGTGATCTGGTTGACCAGTGTTTCAAAGAACTTGAGGTGTTCGATATCAAGCGCCCCGTGCGAATAAAGATAGCTAAACGCCGCTTTCGGCAAACCAAGGCCCGCCATAATGGCATCGGCCCCTGTATTGGCGATTTGCGTCGACGTGCTTTCCAACATGAAGACCATACCCAGAAAGCCGACCGGATTTTTACGCGCGATATAATCGTAGTTATAGGCAACCAAAACTTGCGTTTCGAGATTGGGCGTGGCCGCGCGCGCTTTTTCCTTGTCGCTACCTGCCGCGGCGATGTCATTGAGGATCCATTCCTCATGGCCTTTTTCTTCCTCGATATATTCAGAAATCGCATCATGCAGCCATTTCTTGCTATCAGGCAGCGCCAGCCCCATCGCCATCATAAAGCGCACTGTGTGTTTAACGTGGTGAAAAGCTTCGGTCAGATAGGCGACATAGGTGTCGCGGCTGATTTTGCCGCTCAAACCATCGGCAAGTTGCGGCACGGCGTAAAGCTCTTTGCGGGCATTTTGGGTTTCTTGTTGCAATCTGTCATAGAATGTCATGGTTTTTTCCTTTATGTGGGTGTGAAGAATAACGTCACGCCGCACCCG
>JAIXUW010000061.1 GCA_027483355.1 Alphaproteobacteria bacterium | reverse complement strand
CCACATACACCACCCCCCGCCGCCGAAGAAAAAGCCGCTGCAGGCAGCCGCAACACGCTGGCGCGTGGCAGCATCTTGTTGGTGATTTTTTGCGCGCTTGTGCTGGCCTGGCCGTTTCTAAGTAATCGCGCCCCCGCCCCCGATCAACAGATGGAAGCTTTTGTCGCCGCCGACCCCGAACTGGTGGCGATTGGCGGCAGCAGCGCGCCGGTGGTTACCTCTGACGATGTAACGCCGCGCTTTTATTCGATCAGCGATATGGCGACGCCGGCCGAAATCCGCATGGCGGTCACCCCGTTGTTCGACAAAAAGCAACCCCAGCATGTGTGGCTTTTCGCGGATAAAGCCTGGGCGGATGGCAGCCACAGCACTGACCTTGCCGCCCTGCTCGATGACCTGAAAACCCGTGGTATTGCCACCACCCTGATCTTGCCGCCACAAAACGACGAGACCGCCGATGAAACCATCGATGCGCTGGCACGCCTGAGTAACGATAAAGGTATTACCTTTATCGACTATCATGATGCCGCCAAATTAGGCGCGGCCCTCTGCCCCGCCAACGAAAGCGAAAACGAAAACGAAAGTGCGGCTGATACGGTTGCCTTGGAAAATACGGTTGAAACCTATCGCACCCAGCAAATGCTGCTGGGCATGGCCATCAGCGCCCCCGATCTGCGCCCCCAGCTGCGCTTGGCCGATATTGGCGCACGGATCGAGCGTCTGAAAGCGGAAACCGTCTGCCCCGGCAGCGAAGCCACCTCT
This sequence comes from Alphaproteobacteria bacterium, assembly GCA_027483355.1. Lineage (GTDB taxonomy): Bacteria > Pseudomonadota > Alphaproteobacteria > Micavibrionales > UBA2020 > JAEXMB01. The sequence goes on along the minus strand of JAIXUW010000061.1, from coordinate 7,591 downwards.
GCGGCAGAAGCTACGGCAGAGGGTGAAGCTGTAGATGACACCGCCGTCGTCCCGAGCGAACCTGCCGTCGGCGAATAAAGCGTTGGTTCCGGTAGCTCAGCTGGATAGAGCAAGCGTTTCCTAAACGCTAGGTCGCAGGTTCAAATCCTGTCCGGAACGCCAACCCACGCCCATGTAAGTTATCTCTTTGATTTATATGGCCAAATAAGGCGCCATTTGGCCGCAAATTGAGCGATATTAGAGAGTTCATTATCATCTCTCTTTATCGAAACGTGAGCGGAATTTTTGATTTTCGGGGCCCTCATCTCTCTTTGAAAATTCAGGCACACTAGACTTTATTTAGGATCTGCAGTTATACGGAGGACCTACAGTCAAGCAAACCTCTTTGTATTCATCCACCATCGTCAGAAAGCGGATCTTTGTACCATCGGCCAGCCTGTCAGCCACGAAGTCATAGGCCCAGATATAAACTTTTGCCAGATGTGACAGTCTTCCATGATGATGTATTTTTGTATGACTGCATCCTGTGGCTGCAGAGATTTTTGATCAAGGGCTTTGTATCTAAAAATTACATAACAAAAAAGGCGTTTTTCCCCTTCTAATTTGACTGGTTTTAAAAGTGATTAGGCTTAAATAATTCTCATGAGCAATTTCAAAACCTTTGGCCCTGTTCTTTATGCCGACGCGATCACGCAAGAGACTGCGACATTTCGTATTCTTTATGCGGCGGCGGTCAAGCCCATGTTGTACGTCGAGCAAGCCACCTCTCAAGACGTCGTGGCGATCAATAGCATTGAGGGACTGACCTTTTGGTCATTGCGTTTTGTTCTTCCGCGCGAGGCAGTGTCGCGGCGCATACAATATCATATCGATAGCAAAGCCTATGCTTTTACACTGAAAGGCCTGTCGCAGCAGAACACTCGCGTTGCTTTTGTATCCTGTAACGGGTCAGAGGCCGATCGCCCGCATCAGCCCATCTGGCCGGGTCGGAATACCATGTGGGAAGATGTGCACCTCAACCATCAAAGTAATCCTTTTTACCTGTTGATCCATGGTGGTGATCAGATTTATGCAGATGGGGTGTGGCGTGAAATTACTTTCCTGAAATACTGGCTGCAACGCCCAAGGGAAGAGCAATACATAGCGCCACTACCCGCCGATGCCGCAATAGAAATTCGTAAATACTACTTTGACTGCTATATGCATCAATGGTCGCAAATTCACATGCGTGATATGCTCGCCTGCGTTCCCAATGCGATGATGTGGGACGATCACGATATCTTTGACGGTTGGGGCAGCTGGAATGCCAGCTATCAAGATAGCCCTGTCTACAAGGCTGTGTTTTCTATCGCCCGCGAAGCGTTCATGCTGTTCCAGCGCGGACTGTCTGTGGATGCAGCTGCAACCCATCTGGGATTTGATCTGGCCTATGATCAGCTTGTGGTTATTGCGCCAGATTTGCGGTCACAGCGCAGCCGAAAACGCGTGATGGCGGAAGATCAATGGGTGTGGCTACACAATACCTTTGATCGACATGCGGGGAGGCCTTATGTTCTGCTTGCCTCCAGTGTGCCATTGGCGACATCGCATTTTTCTGCCCTCGATCCTATTCTGACAGGCTTTCCGTCGTTTCTGGCGCGGCGGTTGCCAAACTGGCTGAACCCCAAACGCTTTGCCGATGATATTCATGACCAATGGCGGGTGAAGGATCATCGGGAAGAATGGCATAGTATGCTGAACCTTTTGTTACAGCGCGTGCAAGGCGCAGGGCAGAAAATTGCCGTGGTATCAGGTGAAATCCATCTCGGGGCGCGCTCGACCATCCGGCGCGGCAATGCTGAAGTGATGCAATACATCGCCTCTGCTATCGCTCATAAACCCGCACATCCTGCCGTTGCCTGGGCCTGTGAAATGCTGAGCAAAGACCGTCAGGACATCAAAGGCGACATCGATATCCGCATCGAAAAGTTTTTTGATAAGGGTATCAAGCGATACTTGCGTGCGCGGAACTGGTTGTCGCTGGACATTGACGAGGCAGGTGTTTTTGATGCGGTCTGGCACGCAGAAAACACACCTGCTGTTGCGCATCGGTGGTGATCAGGGAGATGGGGGGGGACCACGTGCCGGAGCCGGTCATTCTTCTGCTCTTTCTCGTTTCTGTCTTTGGTATGGGCTTTATCGGGTATAGCTATGGTCTGGCTGGAAAGAGACGGCACGGCTCCAGAGCTTTATTTGCGATTCTTATTGCCAGCGTATTGATCCTGATACTCGACACATTGATCGTCCGCGCAGGGGCTTGATACAGGTCAGTCAGTCCAGTCTTGAACGGCTGCAGGAGGATATACGACAGGATCTTGATAAAAGATGAGCGTTTATCTGTTTCTCGTGCAGCGTGGACTAAGGTTTTACGAGTGCTCTTGATCAGCGCATCACCATAAGAAATGGCAAAAGCCCAGAGTATTTTCGTATTGTATTAGTCTATCACGGAGACTACCGTTGCAGACGACTGCCTCAATACGCCCGCACGCCGCTTTTAGCCCGGCGTTATCCCACCCGACGCCAGCACAATGACAACAATATACGCCAGATGCGTCAAGTTATGCGCTTCCTGATCGAGGCCCAGCGCCCACCAGAAACGGCTGTCTTTATATGTCCAGTTGTGGCGCGTGGTCACCAGCGCCTTGATCTTATCGATCGCCGCATGGACGAAGAAATCGACGATCCCCAACCACCACAGCGCCGGCGCAAAGAGGACGACCAGTAAAAAGGTGAAGGCAGCGTGTATGCCTGCGTGAAGCCCCAAGGCTTTGCCACCGCCCTGCTTAAAAGGTGCGCCCTTGACGGTGGCCATCCAGGTCGTCTGCAAAAAGAAATCGCAGATCACCTGCTTGGCGCGAAAAGCGAGATAGAGCAGCAACAAATCAAGCAAGGTCATCAGATTCCCCGGTAAAACGCGCACAGGGCAGTATTTTCACCAATTTGCCCGCGCTTCTCAAGGTTTATCCATTTATTAAGGACTTATGTTTATATTCCAAAAGGACAGATTTCATCAGAAATCGGGGGAAAAATGGCGGAATCAATCATGTCGATACATCAGGCTTTGGAAGTTTTCGCGGCGGGTGAGACGATTATGCGCGAAGGCGAGCCCGGCTATTGTGCTTATATGATTGAAAGCGGCCAGGTCGAAATTGTGGTGACACGCAACGGGCAGCCTTTGCAACTGGGCACCCGCGGTCCCGGCGCCATCATCGGCGAAATGGCCATGATCGATGACAAGCCGCGCACCGCCACCATCCGCGCCACGGAGGACTGCAAACTGCTGCGCGTCAGCCGCGAAGAATTCTCGCGGCGCCTCGACAGTACGGACCCGGTGGTGCGTATGATTATGCGGGTGATCATGACCCGCTACCGCGATACGATTGCCCGGGCTGAGAACCCAAGCGGCCTGCCTATGCCGCCCGGTCTGCTGGAAAGTCACGAACAGGCCGACACCGGCCATGCCGCCGCCATCAATGCCATCAAGGTCAACCTTGAGCTACGCGAGGCCTTGGCGCACCAGCAACTGCGTTTGTTCTATCAACCGATCATCGACCTACAAAACATGCGCCTAGCCGGTTTCGAAGCTTTGATGCGCTGGCAACACCCTGAAAAAGGCCTTGTGTCACCGGCTGTTTTCATCCCTGTCGCCGAAGAAACCGGCTTGATCGTTGATATGTCGCGCTGGGCGCTGGATGTTGCCTGCGCGGATGTCAAACGCCTGAAAGCGGCCGTGCGCGCCGATGTCGCACCGGTTGATCCGCTGTTTGTCAGCGTCAATTTCTCGGTCAAGGATTTTGCGGACAGCGGTTTCTTTCACCATATCAACAGCACGCTGACCCGCCAGCAAACTGACCCCGCCAATATTCACCTGGAAATTACGGAGAGCTTGCTGATGCAGGCCCCCGAGATGGCCAAAGACGCGCTCGAGCGCTGCCGGGTGCGTGGCATCAGTGTTTCCATCGACGATTTTGGCTCGGGTTATTCGTCGCTCAGTTACCTTCACGCTTTCCCGATTGATACGCTGAAAATCGACCAGAGTTTTATCCGCTCGATGCGCAGCAGTCCGGCAAGCCTGGTGCTGGTGAAATCCATCATTGGTCTCGCGCGCAACCTGAACATGAAAATTATTGCCGAGGGTATCGAAACCCGTGAAGAGGCCCGTGTCGTGCGCGATTTGGGTTGCCATGAGTGCCAGGGCTACTGGTTCGCCCGACCCATGCCGCTGGACGATGCCCTCGCCTTCGCCCGGGATTGGCAGGTGCCGAGCCTGTGGGAGGAAGCCCACTAAATACCTGATCAGGCATTCAAAAAACTTTTCATCAAGACTTAACGGCTTATCTGTATAATGGATAAAGCAAACCTGTCGATGTAGGGAAAGATGCCGCATGCCAAAAGACGTTGCCGCTGACCACCCCGGCGAGACATATCAAGCCCAGACCGACAGCCCCGTCATCCTGCCCAGTGGCGCCTTCATCGCCAATGCCGCCTTTGCACGTGAAGGCGGCGATCTTGTGCTGACCGGCCCGGACGGCCATACCATCGTTGTGGAAGGCTATTTTTCTTTGGCCGCCCCGCCCGATCTGATCTCTCTTGATGGGGCCCTGTTGTCACCGTCGCTGGTCGATGCCTTTTTGCCGCCACAATATACCGCGCAATATGCGGCAAACTCTTCTGCCGTCAGCGACGTCAGTGCCGCCGGCGAGATTACCGAGATTGCGGGCACAGTCACCATCACGCGCGCCGATGGCAGCAAGATTACCGCAACACCCGGCACCCGCGTTTTTGCCGGCGATATCATCGAAACCTCCGCCGATGGCGCGGCGAATATCCTTTTTGCCGATAACACGACTTTTGCCATCAGCGAAAGCGGGCGACTGTCCGTCGACGCCTTCGCTTTCAATGCGGCTGAAAAATCTGGCTCTTCGTTTTTCTCTATCCTGCAGGGGGTTTTCGTCTATACCTCCGGCCTGATCGGTAAAAGCGACCCCAGCAGCGTTCACATCGAAACCCCTGTTGGCTCTATTGGTATTCGCGGCACGGTCGTGGCGGGCAAGATTGCCCCGGCGGGTCAAGAAAGCGCCATCACCTTGGTTGACGGCGCTATTGTTATTTCTAACCGCGGCGGCACGGTTGAACTCGACCAAGATTTGGAAACCGCCCGGCTGTCCACCATGACTCAGGCACCAGACAATATTGGCACCATTTCTATCGGTACCTTCAATCAGAGTTACAGCGCCGCTGCAGCCGTCGCCAGCGGGACATTCACGGCGGTCGGCAACGGTAGCTTTGGTCCAGGTGGAGACAGCACGGCGCCCGGCAACGATGGCGGCACAACGACACCAGCAGGCGAAGGCAGCCAGGAGGGCGCCTCACCTCCGGCTCCGGCTCCAGCACCGCCTCCGCCCCTCCCCCCACCGACACAAGGCGAGGCGCCGACACCACCTTCGACTTTCACATCCGTCGCAACAGGTCTGGCCACCACCGTGGGTGTACCACCGCCACCCGGTGGTGTACCCGGCACACAGCCGCCTGGGCCACCACCGGCCAATGCTGGCTTTGGACCGCCGCCGGGACCACCCGCCGGCCCGAATGGGCCACCCCCCAACAACAATCCAGCCCCACCGCCACCGTCTGGGGGAGCGAACGATCTGCGCTTTGGATTTTTGCCCCTCTATACCAAAAACACCATGGCAACGTCCGATGACGGCATCCCTCTTTTTGCCATGGGATTTCCGGTGGTGGCACCTATCGGCGCTGCCATTTTAAACAATCCCTCCGTACCGCTCGCCAATGTTGCCTATCACCTGACCTACAGCGACGGCACCAACACGACCACTCTTACGGACGACGGCCCTGTTTTGGGTACTATTTATCAAAGCAACACCATCACCTCGTCGAACCCGTTTGATCAGGTAACGGCAGCAGGGCTGCCCTTTATGCAATTCGACTCGCAAACGGGGAGACTAAGTGTTCTTAACCCGCTCGGCTTTGATTCGCAGCTGCCTCAAAGTAACTACACTTACACGCTGACAGCTGTAGATACGGCCAATGGTAACGCCGTACTCGCGACCAGACAGTTTGTACTGAATTACCAAGGTGCTTCTCTTGGTACGGTTTATATGGGCACGAACACCAATGACGGCAATCCAACCAGTGGGACAATAGGTCTGGGCGGTATTGCCGTCACGCCTGGTAACAGCACCGTCGTGGCATTAGATGGCGATGACCGGGTTATTTTCAATGGTAGTGGAAACAATACAAAAACTTTTATGGGTCAAGGCAATGACTTGGTAATCATCAATTCATTACCTACGGATCTGTTTGGAACAATCGATGGGGAACTCGGCTATGACACTGTCACCTTCCTTGAAGGTACGACACGCGATTTAACAGCCGCCAATAGTCTAAAATTGCTGAATATCGAAAAAATTAATATTGGTCACAATAAGAGCATCACCTTAACGATCAAAGAAATTTTCGAAATGACAGATCAAAACCATACTCTGCGCATCGAAGCCATAAATAATGAAGGCGGTATTGCTATAGGAAGGCTCAACGTCGATCTGGATGACTTCACCCTGACTGACGGAAATGACTCTTTGTTGAATTCAGTGGCGGGTCTGGGTGACGTCACATATCAAGGCATTTATCAAGGTCAAACCGTTACGCTGGTTATTGCGCAAGGCTCCATCGTTGACGGCATCATCACCAACGCTACTCCACCTTAAAATTATTTATCCGCAGCTGTCCACACAGCATCCCAGCCGACAGCCGGTGGCTTTTGTCGAAACGCCGTAATACGCTCGGCATAGACACGATAGAACCTGTCCATCTCCGCCATTTTTCCGGCACAGTCGGCACAAAGCGCTGCAGCATCATCCCAGCGCTGCGCGCGATAGGCGGCGATCAGGGCGTTGTGCTGTTCGGCCAGTCCCTTAAAATGCGCGGTCTTCGCCATTTCTGCATCGCCCAACAAGGCAAAGACGGTTTCCGCGCCCTTGCGCCCTTTGACCACCAAGCGGTCTAGTTCCAGCACGGCCAGATCATGCGCGGCGGCCTGGGTCGTGGCTGAAATGATGATACTCACGCCGTAAACCTTGGTCTGGCCTTCCAGCCGCGAGGCCAGGTTAACGGTATCTCCCAAAGCCGAATAGGCAAAGCGCTGGCGCGAGCCCATGTTGCCAACCGCCGCCCGGCCGCTATGAATGCCGATACCGGCACGCAGGGAATGAAACGGGCGGCCCGCCTCGGCGGCACGCTTTTCCAGCTCGGCGTTGACCGGCGCCAGCGCTGCTGTCATACCCAGCGCCGCAAGACATGCATGGCGCGCATGATCGGCATCGTCGAGGGGTGCGTTCCAAAAGGCCATCATGGCGTCGCCAATATATTTATCGACGGTGCCCCGGTTCTCCAGCACGCAAGTGGTCATCGGGGTCAAGAAGTCATTCATGACGCGGATCAGCTCGGCCGGGTCCATGCCTTCGGACACCGTGGTAAAGTTACGGATATCGCTAAACAAGACCGTGATATCGCGCACTTCGCCGCCCAGTTT
>JAIXUW010000104.1 GCA_027483355.1 Alphaproteobacteria bacterium | reverse complement strand
GAACGTCGTACGGCATCGCTCCCCGGTCGCCGCAGTGTCAAAAAAGACTATCAGGCGGCTTGGCTACTCAAAGCCATCAGCTGCATCGACCTCACCACATTGTCCGGCGACGATACGGCGGGCCGTGTCAAACGCCTCTGTGCCAAGGCGCGTAAACCTATTTCGGATGAATTGACCGAAAAGCTGGGCGTGCAGCGTCTGCACCTGACCACTGGTGCCGTCTGCGTTTATCACGAAATGGTCGAAACCGCCGCCCGCGCCTTGGAAGGCAGCAATATTCCGGTGGCGGCCGTGGCGGCTGGCTTCCCGCATGGGATGTCTCCCCTGCCCCAGCGCCTTGATGAAATCCGCGCCTCGGTGGCGGCAGGTGCCAATGAAATCGATATCGTTATCACCCGCGGCCATGTGCTGACTGGCAATTGGCAGGCACTTTATGATGAAGTCCGCGAAATGCGTGAAGCCTGCGGCCATGCCCGCCTTAAAAGTATTCTCGCCACCGGCGAACTGGCGACCCTGCGCAATGTTGCCAAAGCCAGTATGATTGCGATGATGGCGGGGTCTGATTACATCAAGACCTCGACCGGCAAAGAAAGCGTCAACGCCAACCTGAACGTCTCACTGGTCATGCTGCGCATGATCCGCGAATACGAAGAACGCACTGGTTTTAAAGTGGGCTATAAACCGGCCGGCGGCATCTCGAGCGCCAAGGACGTCATGAATTACCAGTTTTTGATGAAAGAAGAACTGGGTAACGAGTGGCTGCAGCCGGATTTGTTCCGCATCGGCGCCTCGTCGCTGCTGGCTGATATCGAACGCCAGCTGGAACATCACGTCACTGGACGTTATTCGGCCAACAATCGTCATGCCATGGGTTAAAGGATCTGTAAAAATGGTCATACTTCGTAAATTTTCTGTCTTTTTAATTCCTGTTTTATTTGGCTTGTCGGGCTGTGCAAGTCAAATGATGGAAAAATATATTGGTCAGCCTATTGAAACTGTGATGCTTGATAATGGTCCAGCGGCTCATGTTTTTGATATGCCCGATCAGACCCGTATTTATCAGTGGACAGCAGTCAAATCATATACGGCACCTGTGCATGTAGATACAAGCGAGACAAGTAAAGAAAACGCCGCCAAAGGCTCGAGCAAAAGCGAGTCTTCAACGATTATTACAGGCGGCCAGACGACGAATACCACCTGTGTCTACAGCTATTACACCAGATGGAATCCCTATACGTCCTCTTACTACGTGACAGGCTTTCGGCAACCGAGTTTTGAATGCGAATAAACTAAATACAGGGGCATAAAATTATGACATCCGCTAAAATCGCAGAAATCTTTGACACCATGGATTACGGCCCGGCGCTTGAGAGTGATACCACGGTACGCGAATGGCTGGCCCAGCATGGCAACAGCTTTGGTCATTTCATCAATAATAAATGGGTAATCAAGGGTAAAACCTTCAACACCGAAAATCCCGCGACGGGCGAAAAACTCGCCAAGGTCGCCATCGCCGGCAAGGCCGAAGTCGATGCCGCCGTCAAAGCCGCCCGCGCCGCGCAAAAGAAATGGGCAGCACTGGATGGCTTCGAGCGCGCTAAATGCCTCTATGCCCTGGCCCGCCTGATCCAGAAAAACGCCCGTCTGCTATCGGTCTTGGAGACCATGGACAACGGCAAACCCATCCGCGAAAGCCGTGATGGCGATATCCCCACCGCTGCCCGCCATTTCTATCACCATGCGGGCTGGGCGCAATTGCTGGAAAGCGAATTCCCCGCCTACGAAGCACATGGCGTGGTCGGCCAAATTATTCCGTGGAACTTCCCGTTCCTGATGCTGGCGTGGAAGATTGCGCCTGCCTTGGCGGCTGGCAACACGGTTGTTCTGAAACCTGCCGAGCAAACACCCCTCACCGCTGTCCTCTTTGCTGAATTGTGCTTGGAGGCGGGCCTGCCGCCCGGCGTCGTTAATATCATTCAAGGTGACGGCTCGACCGGCGCCCTTATCACCAAACACAGCGGCATCGACAAAATTGCCTTTACCGGTTCCACCGATGTCGGTCGCATCATACGCGAAGCCACCGCCGGTTCCGGCAAGGGTTTGACACTGGAACTCGGTGGTAAATCGCCGATCATCGTGTTTGAAAATGCCGATCTGGACGGCGCCGTTGAAAGCGTTGTCGATGGTATCTGGTACAACCAGGGCCAGGTCTGCTGTGCCTCGTCGCGGCTCTTGGTGCAGGAAGGTGTGGCGGAGCGCATGATCCGCAAACTGATCAAGCGCATGGAAAAAATGCGTCTCGGCAACCCGCTCGATAAAGCCATCGACATGGGCAGCCTGATTGATGCCAACCAGAAAGAACGCGTTACATCGCTGGTCAACAAAGGCGTCGAAGAAGGCGCCCGTCTGATCCAACCCGGAATGGACAGCTGCCCGACCAAAGGCTTTTTCTACCCGCCGACGATCCTGGCCAACGTGCAACCCGCTTCGACAGTGGCCGAAGTGGAAATCTTTGGCCCCGTCCTCACCGTTATGACCTTCCGCACGCCGGAAGAGGCTGTGCAGTTGGCCAATAACACCCGCTACGGTTTGGCTTCAACCATCTGGACCGAGAACATCAACCTCGCCCTCGATATCGCGCCCAAGATCAAATCGGGCGTGGTGTGGATCAATTCGGGCAATCTGTTTGACGCCGCCTGTGGCTTTGGCGGCTATCGTGAATCTGGCTTTGGCCGCGAGGGTGGCCGTGAGGGGATGTACGCCTACCTCCGCCCCAAATACCTCCGCACCCTGCCCGCCTATAAAGAAAGCAAAACCAAGCTGTCTGCCGCCAGCCGCACAGCGGCCGTGCAGGGTTTGGGCGAGATTGATCGCACCGCCAAGCTTTATATCGGTGGCAAACAGGCCCGCCCCGATGGCAATTACACGCTAAATATCGTCGATGCCAAAGGCAAGCTGGTCGGTCAGGTGGGTGAAGGTAACCGCAAGGATATCCGCAACGCCGTCGAAGCCGCCAAAAAGGCCGCCGGCTGGTCATCGACCGCCCACCATAG
>JAIXUW010000033.1 GCA_027483355.1 Alphaproteobacteria bacterium | reverse complement strand
AGTCGAATGGCGTCATCTCACAGGTCATACATGCTAGGCGATGGGTCGTTGTGACTGCATCAATAGGCTCAACAGGGAGCACCTTACTTTGAACCAGCTGCCCCACCGCACGCGGAGACTTGAAGAGAGTGGCAAACTCCGATGCCGTGAGCACCTGCTTTCCCTGTAGATACCACTCCGCCGTGCGCTGTGGCACCTGTGGGCGACGGAGAAGTGCTGCGACCGCCTCTTGGCGAACGGAAGCAGGCTGTGCGCCCCATGCGACCGCCGTGGCGGTCTCAAAGAACTTATCGAAGGCTGCAAACGCAACCTCCTTGGCCACCTGTAAGCTCAACTCCTCCTTTCGAGTCAGTGTCACCTCGCCATCCTGTAGAGTCGCCTCCATCTCCTGCTCAGCCTCCTCTTTCCAACCCTTTATGAGGCTCGGATATCCAACGGCCGGTGTATGCATATCGCGCGCATTCAAGATATCTGCCACAGCCTGGAACATGGATGAAAACGGGGCGAGTGATGCCACACAGGGCTCCTCCACCGGCGCAGTTTTACTGGGCGGGGGAGGTGACGAGGGTGGCGGTGTCGCCTGTATCGGCGGCGACCCCCCCTTGCGCCGTCGCGGTTTCGGCACCGGCGGATGAGGTCGGTGCTGAGGTGGCGGCGGCGGACGTCCGTTTCCGGAATGTAACGGCATTCCTCTTCTCCAGAAGTTGAAAAAGCACCTCTCCGGTGGAACTCTGATGCATAACGAGTGGCTTAATTTCGAGGATTTTCTCCTGCTCTAGGTCATACTCCACCGAGAGTTTGGAGTTCAGAATCTTCTTGTCAAGCGCCTTCGTAAGGAGCGTGAGAAGCGCCACGCGCTCCGAGTCCTTCAGCCCACGACGCTCACCCATCTCATTGACAAACAGTCGCAGCCGATTCAGTCGTAGACCGCGCTCGAGGCGATGCCACGGCTTCTTGAATGCGGAACTCGCTTCCGCCTCAATCAGACGCTGAAGCGACTCGTTTACTGAAAAATCAATGATATTCGCACTAGCATCAGACATCGCAGTAGATTTGCGGACTGTCCGGTTCCGAATGAAGCTTGCCATCTACTGAAGTAACGTGCTGCGCCTTAAAGTCGCTCGTTGGGATATCCCGCAACGTCTTGAGAACAGTGTAGGCAGTATGTGGGGCCGGCCCAAGAGGGAGCTCGGCAAGTAGTGCATTCACGCCCCACGGGTCGGGATTGTCATCAGAGCTGACCCACAGAAATGAACGCCAGCACTCCCTTGGAGGTGTTGTGCCTGGAGGGGTTTCACGCCAGCAGTAGAAATCCGATAACTCTGGTGTTTTCTTCACAGGGGCGAAGATATAGTCACCTCGCTGTAGTGGCTCGAAAGCGGGTGTCAGATCATTTGTGGTTAGAAACTCCACCGCCGCGCTGATGGGGTCAGCCAGCTCGGAAGGGATTTCCATAAGGTGATTTCCATTCCGCTCGAGAAATATCCAATACTGGTCGAGCCCCGGACGTGAGGTAGGTGCTGCGAGAATCGGCACTAGAAACGGCATGCTGCGCTACTTTATAGGACTCGTTTCTCTTTAAGAGGAAGGAGACCGGGCCTCGCCGTCATGTTTCATCCCTTTGAATATGCTGGCCCCTTGCGGATTCCACCGCCCAAATACCAGGTGAGGGTTCGAAAAGAGGCTTTGACGCGCGATACCATCAATGCTCGCCAATTTGAGGTCATGCAGACCGATGCGCCCATTCAGCAAAGCGAGTATATTCGAACACCGGGGGCGGGAATGGGTCTTGATAAGAAGACAAAGGCGGTGGCGTATGACATGGCTCCGCTCAGCAGTCGGACAGATAAGCGTGACTACCGCCAGGCACAACCCTTTGTAGCCGATGGACCATCACTGGCCATGAATCCGTATTTTGACCGCTATGACCCGACCCGCGACCCTCGAAATGCCATTCGAGAGTTGCGTGGGGTTGTCTATGAAGAGAAAGAGGCCGACCGAGGGCTGGCCGAGTCAAAGCGCATCACAGCGCGCGGCTATGCGACCCGGTGGGAGACAGATGAGGGTGTTCAAAAGGAGATGGTAGGGGCTCTACAGGCGTATGAGCGGATGAAGCCGGTGCTGAATGATATGGGGGTAGACTACCGTCAGGTAGGGCCAGCGGGTCCGAGCGGTCCGAGCGGCGCTAGTTAATCAAATCGTACTTCGACGTCATACTCGTGACGCTCCATCAGCTTCGCATTCGCTGGAGCGGTTGAGCTGATGCGCTTGCGCGTGGAGGAGCGCGTGCTCGTCGTGGCCGTGGTGACAGCGGAGACAACCGTGGTCGCAGTGGCCGCAGAGCCAGTTGAGTCTGTTGAGGAGGCGGTGGAGGAAGCAGCTTTGCGCACCTTCTGCAGCTCGCGGGCATTTGCATTCATCGCAGTCTCAATCTTGGCGTAGTTGAGCTTGATGTAGTTGAGCACACCCTTCTCAATGGCCCAGCGGAAGAAGTTCAGCTTTCCGACAGTCGTCTGAATGAGCGGCTGGCCGGGAATCTGAAACATAATTCGCTCGCGGCGACAGAAAGGGTCGAACAGCTTCTTGGAATACGCCTTCAGCTGGGACTTGTAGTTCGTGTAGACAAGGAACTCCTGGCCATTCAGAATATAGGCGATGTTGTGCTGGCGGGCGTAGTTTGTCACGAACCAGTCAATTAGGCGGAGAGAGACTGTAGAGGTGCCCTCGAGATAGGTCATAATCTCGGCGGTATCTGTGCGGGAGGCGTAGAAGCGCTGGAGGCTGCTGACGATCAGCTCTTGCTTGCAGTGAATCTTGCGCTTACGTGTCTGGGGGTCGGGGTCGGCTTGCACGACGGGAAGTGTGCTCAGGACGTCCATGTCTGCCTGTATGGGAAAGGAAACTTCTTAGGCGGGCGTTGAACGCGCTAGACGCGCTGGACGCGAGGGCGGATTTTCCGCGAGCTGAACAGGGGAGATGAGTGCGCCACCCGGACATAATCCTGGAGATAGTCTTCTACAGGGTGGAACTGCACCTATTCATGCTGTCATGGGGGGTGGTGGCGGATTTGGTGGAGGGGGTGGTGAGACGAGCCTGCTTTCAGGCGGCGAGGGGGCACAGATTATGCCTGTACATGGGGGTGGGGCGGCGCGGGCGTTTGCGGCGCGGCGGCGGGGGCGCGGGCGGTCACGGTCGCGGTCACGGTCGCGGTCACGGTCGCGGTCACGGTCACGGCGGCAGCAGGGTGGTGGAAATATTAAGGTTGGTGACTTTGTTGAACGGGTAGACGATCCTAATATTCAATTTCGAGTATTCTTTAAAAATGGTAATCATGTATATGGATATTATGCGCTTGACGCTGGAGTCGATAGTAACAATGTTCAAGCTAAATTAAGAGTTAAACTAATAACGGATAGTAGGATACAAAATTTAGACGCTAACTATCCTAAACTATCAGAAGCTCAAAAGGAATTTATATTGCCAAATTCAATACCTATTAAAAAGAATCAAATTATTAAATGGACTAACATTACTGGCGATGAGAATATTGGTAAAATTCAGCATATACGGGTAAAACGCGATAATACTGTTAGCTCTATTCATACTATTTTACAAAGTAATACAATCGATAGTATATATGATACTATTAATACGGTACGAACGAATCTATCTCCTGAAGAAATACAAACGTTTGAAGCTGAACTGGCGAAAAGTCAGGCGCAGTCTGCGCGCCCCGCAGCAGCCGCAGGCAGGCGCCTGCGTGTAGCAGGTCTGGGACGAGCAGCATCCGCATTTCGAACCGTTGCTCAACAAGATGGTCAAGGACCAGCAGTCGCCCCAGCAGGCTCTGGAGAAGTTCAAGGGCCAGGACTCGCCGGCTCAGCATCAGGTAGGTCCGATAAATCGGTAAGATTTAAAACAAATGCAGCCGCACAAACCAATGCAGAAGAAGGACCCGCCCCACCCCCTGCGCAACCTCCACCCCCTGTCCCCATCGATCAAACTCTTCGTAATTTTACGAAACCACTAATAATAAGATATAACCCCCCTATTGGATTTGCACCAAATACAGCTTCCTATAAACGGCGAACATCCCCCTCTCTTCCAGTCCACTATCTGGAGGAGAATCGAGTCGCCTACAAACAGCGTATGATGCTTCTCTGGAAACGAATCACAAAAGAAGGAGAGAAACGCATAAAAATAAATGGATTCCCCCTCAGCCTCAGCAGATGCCCTAGTAGCCTGGATGGAACCGTGGAAGAAATGCTCGGTGATGAACCAGCCCATGACCGCCTTGTAGCTATGCTTCCTACAACGACACAAACAATCTATCTGTTTCCAAATATTCGTGGCGATTTGAAAGCCTATGCAAGATGCGCAGAACTCATGGATCAGAACTTAAAAAACAAATCAATCGTTTACATTTTCTCACCTTTCTTCCTCGGTGCCACGGTGGATGACAATCAACTCCTCTTTGCAGATATACTTGACCGAAAGTTGCGCCTTGGACAGACTATCTTCGTGTTGTGCGCCTTTACAGCCTCCAATATTGTTCGCGGATGTCTACTGGACCCACTCTACAAATCTGGAAATACTGCATTGGAAGAGCCTTTGCTCAACTTTCTGGAGCCAAGTATGGTACTACTTCCCTATAAGAACATACACTATACAGATGTCACCACAACTCCCCCCACTACACAAGTAGGAAAACACGGCCTTTTGTTTACAGCAGGCACAGCGAATAATCTACTTCCACGTTCCTCGGACGCGGCATACTGTAGCACTAGTGAAGCTGTAAATCTATCTGTCACAGGAAAGGGCTTTGTTATAAAATCGCCAACCCTCGCTGGTCAAGAAAGCATAGAAAGTGACTTTCTTGGTAAAGTTATTACAGTTCAAACGCGCGAGCATAATGATTCTATCAAGGAATACACGATTGAGCGCTACAGAGGACAGCCCGGCGATCCTACCCGAAATATGTTCGCAAATCAAGTTGGATTGTTCAACTCCGCAGCAGATTTGAGGGGGAATATTCCGCGTGAAGGTCTTGTACAGTTTCAACTTGTATCAGGTACCTACGAAGTGCGGAACCCCGGTGTGCCTGGTGTATATGAGGACTGGACGCAGATGCGATTTACACCAAGTGAAGCAGAGTTTCTGAATAGCCTTAATCTGCGCCCGGCAATCATTGAGAAAGCATTTGCAGAATCGGCCTCTACAAAGCCCTGGGAGGAGGAACTTGCGGATTTTTTGAGTACCGTTGCAGATTCTCGCTGTTTCAATGACACTCTCATCTTGATTGGAAATCAATGCGATGATGCGAGAGAGTTTATCCGAACAGTCTATGACTGGATGTTCACACATACAAGTGAGATTGCCTTCATGTTAGAGGAGGAGCAAGCAAAGATTGAGAAGTTGATGAGTGACCAGGCGAAATCGATGGCATCTCAACTT
>JAIXUW010000356.1 GCA_027483355.1 Alphaproteobacteria bacterium | reverse complement strand
GCTGCGGTCAGGACAACCTGGATGTTTTTGATGCCACGCGCTTGGCCACCCGACTGCTCGGCGACAGTATCGCCACCAATATGTTTATGTTGGGCTATGCCTGGCAAAAAGGTGCCGTACCGCTGGGCGAGCAGGCCATCCTCAGCGCCATTGCTCTCAATGGTGCCGCCATCAAAATGAACCAGAACGCCTTTTTATGGGGCCGCCGCGCCGCCTACGATCTGGCCAAAGTGATCGAGGCCGCCGCCGACGATCAAGATCGCCCCGCCGACCACCATCGTAATGTCTCGGAAAGCGTCGAGGAATCTTTGCAACGCCGCATCGATATGCTGACCCGCTATCAAAGCCGTCGCTACGCCAAGCGCTACGAAGATCTGGTCGCCCGCACGCGGGACGCAGAAACACGCGTGAGCGGCGCTGCTGGCCCCCTCACCACCGCCGTTACCCGCTATGCCTTCAAGCTGATGGCCTATAAAGACGAATACGAAGTCGCACGTCTTTATACCGACGGCACGTTCCTGCAGAGCGTTAAGAACACCTTTGAGGGCGATTATAAACTGCAGTTCAACCTGGCGCCGCCGGTTTTATCGCCGCGCGACAAGCAAACCGGCCATTTGCAAAAGATGACCTTTGGCCCCTGGATGCTGACTGCTTTCCGCGTCCTGGCACCCCTGAGAGTCTTGCGCGGCACGCCGCTTGATATCTTTGGCTATTCGGACGAGCGTCGTATGGAGCGCCAATTGATCGCCGATTATTTTACGACGGTTGATGGCCTGCTGCCGACACTCACTGCCGAGAATATCAGTCTGGCCGCAGAGATCGCCGCCATCCCTGAACAAATCCGCGGCTATGGCCACGTCAAGGAAGAGCATCTTGCCAAGGCAAAAATGAGTGAACAGGCCTTGCTGGCCCGTTATCGCGGCGAGACAACCGGTGACACGCTAAAAGCGGCAGCCTAAGCCGCCTCGATCGCCAGCGCCGCCGCTAGAAGCTTTTTGGTGTATTCCTCACGCGGGGCATCGAAGATCTGTGCCGCCGGGCCTTTTTCGACGACCCTGCCGTTTTGCATCACCACGACATCATGCGACATCGCGCGCACCACCCGCAAATCATGGCTGATAAAGATATAGGCAAGGTTATGGCTTTGCTGCAAATCACGCAGCAATTCGACCACCTGGGCCTGCACGGACATATCGAGGGCCGAAGTCGGCTCGTCCAGCACAATCAATTTAGGTTTAAGAATAAGGGCGCGTGCAATGGCAATCCGCTGGCGCTGGCCGCCCGAGAATTCATGCGGATAGCGATGGCGCATCTCGGCATCAAGCCGCACTTCGCGCAAAGCCTCGATCACCCGGGCGTCACGCTCGGCCGCGGTCAGTTTGGGGAAGTGGACCTCTAAGCCTTCGGCGATAATCTGCCCCACCGATAACCGTGGCGAGAGGGCACCATAGGGATCCTGAAAAACGATTTGCATTTCGCCGCGCAAGGGGCGCAGTTCCGCTTGATCCATTGCCCGCAGATCACGCCCCATAAAAACGATACGGCCATCGGTCGGCTTGAGCAGACGCAGGATAGCAAGACCCAGCGTCGTTTTACCTGAACCCGATTCCCCTACCACGCCTACCGTCTGACCGGGGCGTAGCGCCAGATCAATACCATCGACGGCGCGGACGTGATCGGTCACCCGCCGTAGCAAGCCCGTTTTGATGGGGAAATGTACCTTCATACCGGCGACATCCAGCAGCAAAGGCGCTGTAGGGTTAAAATCAACCGGCGTCCCTTTGGGCTCTGCCGCCAGCAGCATTTGCGTATAGGGGTGCTGCGGGGCGGTAAACAATTGCTCAGTCGGCGCCAGTTCAACCAGTTTACCGTTCTGCATCACCGCCACTTTATTGGCCATTTTGCGCACCACACTCAGATCATGGGTGATCAGCAGCACCGCCATTCCCAGTTTTTGCTGCAATTCCCGCAGCAGTTTTAAAATCTGTGCCTGCACCGTCACATCGACCGCCGTCGTCGGCTCGTCCGCAATCAGGATATCCGGTTCATTGGCAAGGGCCATCGCAATCATCACCCGCTGACGCTGCCCGCCGGACAGTTCATGCGGATAGGCATTGAGGCGCGTGGTCAACCCATCCAGCCCCACCAGTTTGAGTAGCTCGATAACACGCGCACGCGCCGCCGGCGGCGTCATGCGTTTATGAATGAACAGCACCTCGGCAATCTGCTTTTCGATACTGTGAAGCGGATTGAGCGACGTCATCGGCTCTTGGAAAATCATCGAAATACGGTTGCCGCGCAAGGCGCGCAGCTGCGGCTCCTTGGCCCCCATCAGTTCCTGCCCGTCAAAGCGGATCGAGCCGCCCGGATGGCGTGCTGCCGGATAGGGCAGTAATTGTAAAATCGACAGGGCGGTCACCGACTTGCCCGAGCCTGACTCGCCCACCACCGCCAGCGTCTCGCCACGATCCAGCGTAAACGACACCCCTTCGACCACCCGGTTGACGCGGGGGCCATTGACGAATTCGACGCTGAGGTTCTCGACTTCTAATAAGGCCATAAATGCTTACTCCCGGAAAATCTTGCGCGGATCAAAGGCATCACGGACCGCTTCACCGACAAAGGTCAGCAGCGACAATAAAACCGCCAGCGAAAAGAAAGCGGTGATGCCAAGCCAGGGCGCTTGCAGATTGTTTTTACCTTGCGCCAAAAGCTCACCCAGCGACGCCGAGCCGGGCGGCATACCAAAGCCGAGAAAATCAAGACTGGTCAAAGTCGCCACCGACCCCGTCAGCACAAACGGCATCATCGAAAGGGCCGCAACCATCGCATTGGGCAACGCATGGCGGAACATAATGCGTGGCGTTGAAACACCCAGGGCCTGGGCGGCGCGAATATAGTCAAGGTTCCGCGCTTTTAAAAACTCCGCCCGCACCACATCAACCAGCGTCATCCAGGAAAACAGCAGCATAATCAGCAACAGGCTCGTGAAACTCGGCGTAATAATACTCGACATGATGATGAGCAGGAACAAGACCGGCATCCCGCTCCAGATCTCGATGAAGCGCTGCGACAATAGATCAAACCAGCCGCCGAAATAGCCCTCCATCGCACCGACGGTGACGCCAATCAGGCTACCCAACAGCGTAAGTGTCAGGCCGAACAGCACAGAGATGCGAAAGCCATAGATCAACCGCGCCAGCACATCGCGCCCCTGATCATCGGTACCTAGCCAATTGGTCCCGCTAGGTGGCGACGGCGATGGTGTCGTTAAATGGTAATTGATGGTATCGTAAGAATAGCGAATGGGCGGCCAGACCATAAAGCCATCGGCCTGGATAAGGTCGGCGACATATGGGTCGCGGTAATCGGCCTCGGTGGCGAATTCACCGCCAAAGGTGGTTTCGGGATAGGACTTGAACACCGGAAAATAGACATCGTCCCGATAGCTGAGGAAAATGGGTTTATCGTTGGCAACCAGTTCCGCCACCAGGCTGATGACGAATAAGGCTAGGAAAATCCACAGCGCAAAAAAGCCGCGACTGTTGCGGCGGAATTGATGCCAGCGACGGGCGGCGATCGGCGAGAGCGTCATGCGCGGGCTCCTTGCGATTGGAAATCAATACGCGGATCAATCCAGGTGAGCATGATGTCGCTGACTAGCTTGATCACCAGACCCAGGAGCGTGAAGATATAAAGTGTACCAAACATGACCGGATAATCACGGTTGAGCGTTGCCTCGTAACCCAAGAGCCCCAAGCCATCCAGCGAGAAGATCGTTTCAATCAGCAAAGCACCGGTCAGAAAGATACCCATAAGGGCCGCTGGGAAACCGGCGATAACAATCAGCATGGCGTTACGAAAGACGTGTTTATACAAGACACGGCTTTCGGTGAGGCCTTTGGCGCGCGCCGTCAGCACATATTGCTTGTTGATCTCTTCAAGGAAAGAATTTTTGGTGAGGATGGTCAAGCCCGCAAAGCCGCTGATCACCATGGCGGCAATCGGCAGAGTCAGGTGCCAGAAATAATCAGCGATACGCGCGGGCCAGCTCAGCTCTTGCCAGTTTTCCGAAACGAGCCCCCGCAATGGAAACCAATCGAGATAGGTACCGCCCGCGAAAACAACGATCAGCAAAATCGCAAACAAAAATCCGGGGATGGCATAGCCGACGATAATGGCGCCACTGGTCCAGACATCAAAGGCCGAGCCATCACGCACCGCTTTTTTGATGCCCAAGGGGATCGAGATCAGATAGATCAACAGCGTTGTCCAGAGGCCCAGCGAAATCGACACCGGCATTTTTTCGAGCAGGAGGTCAATCACGCGCTTGTCCTGAAAATAGCTCTCGCCAAAATCAAAGCGGATATAGTTTTTGAGCATCAGCCAGAAACGCTCA
Organism: Alphaproteobacteria bacterium; assembly: GCA_027483355.1. Classification (GTDB taxonomy): domain Bacteria; phylum Pseudomonadota; class Alphaproteobacteria; order Micavibrionales; family UBA2020; genus JAEXMB01. Next base: position 1,996 of record JAIXUW010000356.1, on the reverse strand, counting down.
TGCGCCGGTTTATCAAAGCCGAATTGCTTTTCGAGGCTGGCGATAAATTCGGGGTCTAGTCCCTGGGCGCCGCGGTACTGGCCGGTGCTGCTGCCGCTACCGCTACTGCTGAACTGCCCCTCCATGCCTTGCGCCCCAGCCACATCCGAACCACCGCCGGTAAACCGCGCCGTCGCCGAGACATCCATCCCCTGCAGCTTGGCGATCATCTGTTCGACCGGGCCACCGGGGGCCAGCTGGACGATACAGAAATTAAGCAGGATGATGCCAAACAAGGTGGGGATCATCAGCAAAAGACGACGCAGAATATAAGCTGGCATTAATCCTCTCCCGCCGCAGGGGTGACACGTCCGGCATTTTTGGGCAATTGCGCCGCCATAGCGGCATCATACCACCAGGTATCGACAATACCGAGACTGTACTTGGCGGCGACCGCCGGCCGCCCAAACTTTGCCCAATAGGCGACCCGGTGATGGCTGATGTGCCAATGCGGAATAACATAGAAATGCCACAGCAGCAGCCGGTCCATCGCCTGAGTGCGGGCAATCAGCTCGGCCCGGTCGGGCGCGTTGATGATCTGGTCAATCAGCGCATCGATGGCTGGGTTGGTAATACCCACCACGTTGCGGCTGCCGCGCTCGGCCGCTTTTTCCGAATACCAGAAATTGCGTTGTTCATTACCCGGCGACAAAGACTGCGGAAATGTCATCACCGTCATATCAAAATCAAAACTATCGATGCGGTTTTGATATTGCGACGGATCGACCGTGCGCATCCGCGCGGTAATGCCGAGTTTCTTGAGGTTGCCGATAAACGGCAGCCCCCAGCGTTCAAAAGCCGGACTGTTGAGGAGAATTTCAAAGGACAGCAACTGGCCATCTTTTTCCAGCAAACCCTCTTTATTCACCTGCCACCCGGCGTCGGCCAGAATATCGCGGGCGCGCAAAAGATTGCTGCGGATATCGCGCCCATTACCACTGGTGACGGGATTGGTATAGACCTCAGACAGCGCGCGGGTCGGTACGGCGCCGGGGAAGCGCTGATCGAGATCTTGCAAAATCTCCAGCACGCGACCGGTGGGGACGCCTTCGGCTGCCAATTCCGAGTTCTCGAAGTAACTATCCGTGCGCTTATAGCTGCCATCGGCAAAGCTGGCATTGGACCATTCAAAATCAAAGGCGTAATTCAGCGCTTCACGCACACGCGCATCGGCAAAAATGGGGCGCCGCGTGTTATAGGCAAAACCCTGCATACCCGTGGGTATTTCATGACGGATTTCTTCTTTTTTGATAAATCCTTTGGCGATGTTGGGGTGGCGATAATCCTCCGCCCAGGCCTTGGCGATGTTTTCCTCGCGGAGATCATATTGCCCCGCCAGCAGCGCCTGCAGCAGCACCGACTGATCACGGAACATATCATAGCTGACCGTATCAAAGTTATAACGCCCCTTGGCAAAGGGCAGATCCTTGGCCCACCAATCGGCCACGCGTTCATAAACAATGCGGCGCCCCGTATCGGCGGTCTTTACCCGGTACGGCCCACTGCCCAGCACAGGCGTCACCGTTGTGGCGGCGAAATCTTTGTCGGCAAAGAAGTGTTGGGGCAGCACCGGCATCTGCCCCATGATCAAAGGCAACTCGCGGTTACCCGCCGCCTTGAAGGTAAAGCGCACCCGCAAAGGGCCTTCGGCCGTGACTTTGGCGACATCGGCGTAGTAGGCCTTATAGAACGGGTGGCCCTTATCCATCAGCGTGTTGAAAGTAAAGACGACGTCGGCGGATGTCACGGGCGTGCCATCATGAAAGCGCGCCGCGCGGCGCAGATTGAAAACGACGAAACTGCGATCCTCGGGCATTTCGACGCTCTCGGCCAAAAGTCCGTATTCGCTAAAGGCCTCGTCGCTGCTGCTGGTCATCAGCGTGTCAAAGGTAAGGCCCAGGCCCGGTGCGGCGTTGCCTTTGAGGATATAGGGGTTGAGGTTATCAAACGTGCCCAT
>JAIXUW010000275.1 GCA_027483355.1 Alphaproteobacteria bacterium | reverse complement strand
CTTCACGCAGCTTGCCGATAATCTGCTCCGCCGTAAAATGCTTGCGTGCCATATCCCGCACCTCCTTTGAAAAGCCCGTTATGGATAGCATTACCGTAGCTATTCCTGGACTCATTTAGAGGGGGCGGGTCAATTGAACTACCGGCCTTCGGTTTACAAAACCCCATTGTTACGTCTCTGTCTGACAATCAGCGTCAATATATCGTAATAAATACAAGGATTTTTGCAAGTAATTTTCCGAACTGCTGAGATGAGTTTACGGTGATTACCGCCCATTATCAGGAGTGATTGCTCCTGTAGTGCTCCTGGGAGCTTTAGTCCATCGTGTATGTTGTGATAACCGTGGCAAAGTTGCGGCTCAGTAATCGGCATCTTTTGAAAGGGCGTCTTTCGATTGGTGCCGGCGGCGAGGGACGGCACCACTTAATAACGTCTTTTGAATACCCTATGAATCAGCGCATTCGGCAATTTTACATATCTTATATTGTACGGTTCGCTGTACCACATTCAATAGCTTTCGCATTGGGTTGTCTTCATAATCCTGTCCTAATAGGTTTTTAATCATAAGACAATATTGTAAATGCGAGCCCAAGAGGGCGCGACTTAATAATTCAACGGGAAGAATAATGCTTTTCACACCATCAGAAGCCACCATGTGGAATAAGCGAACTTTAGAAGTTGCGGTTGCCACCGACGATAGGGCTATTAATGAACGATATACCCGCGGTGAGGGCCGTATTGTAATCGAGATCAACCGAGAAAAAATTCCCGGCTTCATCTCGCAATTAAAAAATCCTGCCTATATGGATTTGAGGCCATTTTACCAGCGAAGACCGCGTTGGACCAAGGAGCAGCAGAGCCTGCTAATTGAGTCATTCATCATGAACATCCCCGTCCCACCAATTTTTCTCTATGAGAAAGATTTTAATTCATTTGAAGTAATGGATGGTCAGCAACGGATCACGGCAATACGGGATTTTTATAACGGCGCATTCGAACTTAAGGGTTTGCAAATGTGGCCTGAGCTGAATGGCCGTACATACCACACATTGCCAGATAAAATAAAAGCCGGTATCGACCGTCGTTCGATAACCTCTATTGTCATGTTGAAGGAATCCACAGGCAGCGAAGAAGAGGAATCTTTACTACGTGAGACTGTATTTGAGCGACTGAATACTGGTGGTGTTGCTTTATCGAGACAGGAAATTAGGAATGCTATTTATCAAGGGCCATTCAACAATGCCATAGAAGAGCTTACCAAAGATGACAATTTCAGGTCAATGTGGCGACTTACACGTTGGGTCAAAAATGAAATTGAGATCAATCCGGATCTCCTCAATAATCCTCTTTACAACAAAATGGGAGATGCTGAACTCGTTTTGAGATTCTTCGCCCTTAGACATGCAGCTGAATACAAGCTTGGTATGCAGGGATTTCTGGATATTTATATGAGTAAGGCAATTAAGTTTTCTTCAGATGAAGTTGAGGCATTAAAAGCCCACTTTCTAGAGACGTTGTATCTCGTAAATGAAATTTATGGCGATAAGGCATTCTGTACTTTTGATCCCAACGCTAATCAATGGGATGATAAACCCCACAAAGCTTTTTACGATGCGGTTATGATCGGCTTGAGTGAGCGTATAGATCATAAAGATGAACTGGTCCAAAAGCGAATTCAGGTCATTGAGGCCACTAAGCAGTTATTTATTGCTCTTCCTGATGGGGCGTTCACTGGGCGTGCCAATACCAAGCAGGATATCTTAGACCGCATCAATTTTTATAGAGAAATGCTGTCTGCCATATTGAGTAATTAAAATGCATTCCGCCCTGAAAGACAGAGCTATTGAGAGTATCAATAGTCTCATCGTGCATCTCGAGAGTTCAAAAGTTTTACGAGACATTGTTCGTGAAGGGCAAGTTGGCGACGATAAGCTGCGCGGATTAGATCGTGCCGCATTTGCCTCGCATGACTGGAAAAGCCTAGATCATTGTCTGGTTGTTACAAGACTGTATGCAATCTTTGAACACTTCTGCCATGAGGTTTTGACTGAGCACCTTAGGTTTATCGAGCAAAATGTTTTATATCGGGATCTTGCGAAGCCCACAAAGAAAAAGCATCGTGAGGGTGTTTCAAAAATTTTGCAAAGGATAGAAGGTCCTAGATTTGCGCATATTGATCTTGTCACTTTGATTGCTGAATTTCAAAACGGTTTGTCAGGGAAAGGTTATAAATTAGATCCTGCAATCATGCTGCAGCATGAGCATAATTTGCGTTTAAATGAATTAAACAATTTGATGGCGGAGTGCGGGATTGAAAATCTTGCTTCTTGGGTTGAGGCACACCCTCTTGTAATAAACTACATGATCGAGTCTGGCCGTGAAGGGACATCAGCTTTAAGTCATCTTGATGACTTGGTATCATTCCGAAACAAAGCGGCCCATTTTGGTATCGTTATTGACGAGTTATTGAGCGATACCGTACTGGCAGATTATTGTGGTTTTTTTATCGCGCTGGTATCTGCCATTGCCGAGAAGGTTTGCCACGTTGATCTTGAAATTTTGTTACTACATTCAAAGGCGCGAGTATTAGGGGATGTGACGGAAATATTCCAAAAGCCCCAGGCTTGTGTCGCCCTAGTAAAGGGGGATATTAGGTGCAACGACAATCTTTTTGTGCTTTCAAATAAAAGATGCTTTCTTGCATCAGTTGAAAATATAATGATCGATGATCAAGACGCTCCCGCAATTTCATACAATGACTTCGACGACGTAGGTCTTAAGCTCTCACACTTTCCTTCTAAAGGCTCGAAGTTGATTACTCTTCTTTAATTTTAGATGAGTATTTTCGGCAGGCTGCTCCAGTCAGTATTGTACAGCGGCAACTTACTGCCCGCGATCATTGACCATTTCCGCTTGAGGCCCATGCCCGCATAGAACGCCGTGTTCTTGCCAAGGTTCGCGCCCATCCTAGAGTCTCCGCGCACGCTGGCGATAAGTGAATATTATCGGATTATTAGTGACTTATTTAAACGTTAGAGGCTTGCTATCCCCGGCCCTTCAGCATCGAATTGTCGTCGGGTACAATACACATGTCCTTCGTTTCCATCCTTTTTATAATAAAGGGTGGATCAAATTTCAGATCACTATCTGACGTTTAACTTACTGATTATTGTTAGATCTCTGAGACTGCTTCTTAGCTTCCTCAGCTTCCTTAATCTTCTTCAGATACTGCGCTTGCTCATCTTCCCAGGCTTTTTTAGCCGCAGCACTCTTGAAACTTGAAGGCTTTAGCCAAAGTATAACGTTGTCAGGATACTTTTGAGCAGCACCAGAGGCCGCATCCACCAGAATACCAATGCCTCCGCCCAAGATGATGTTGCCCATAGTGGCACCAGCCACCTCTTCCTCTACCTGAAGAACAGCCGTTTGATAGCCCTTCTTTGAGCAAACGATGTTCATAGGGCCATTTCCTTTGGCAACATTCACACTGCCGGGTGTCTCATCCAGCCGCCATGAACCACTCTTGCTGTCAGTCAGCCTGCACTCAGCATCTTGAACGTGCGGGGTCTCAATAAAGATCGACTGTTGAGAGCCGCTAACGATGGTGGCGCAGCCACTCAATGTGACCGCAAGTAGGCAGGGCAAAAGATATTTCTTCATTGTTCAGTTTCCTTTTGTTTTGAAATCTTTGATTTTGCGAATTGATAGCCGCGCCAACTTACATAAGCACCGATAAAAGCACAGGGAACGATCCCAGTAATTGCTGACCCAAGGCCTACAATGCCAATAGAAGAGCCTAACCATGCCCCGGTGGCACCCCCGGTAGAGCCTGCGATCAGGTGGCCCTTATTCAGCTTGAGGTCTTTTAATTTTCTAGCAAGCACATCCAACTCCTTTATGGCAGGACTTATTGCGGCTAATACATGAATCTCCACAAGGCTTACCCTTGTTGCAGACCTTACAGCAACTATTAAAGTTTTTAGTGATGGGAGCAGGCAACGGTTTTGAAGCAGCTTTAGGCTCCGCACGGGGGGGATTGCGCCATTCCCACGGAGGCTGCCGCTCGCTTTCGGGCAAAGACCATAGGCCCCGTCTTGTCAACCGGGCTTCGGTTTCCGCGCTTAATAGCTCAGCTGACTTGGAATACTCGCGATATACCCACGCAGAACCCAAACTAACAAGCTCCTGATTGATATAGACATCGCTTAGGTAAACATCCCCAACCACTCGCCCATATCGGTCAAGTTCCCGAGGTGTAACCGTTACTGTCTTCTCGAAAACAAGGTCTGATAAAACCTGCTTTGCTCTTGAACCATACGGCTGCTTCGCTTCGGGACTATCTATTTCAGCGAGACGTATTTTATGGGTCTTCTTACTCGCATCTAAAATGGTCAGAGAGTCTCCGTCATGAACTCCCACAACTTGTCCTATAAGATCTTGGGCTGCAAAAGCAGAAGACAGGGGCGACAAAAAGCGAAGATGCCAAAAAAGGCTGCAATCCAAAAGGATTTTAAATCCATAGATCCGCTTCGCTTTTCTCTAAACTGGGTGATTATTTTCAGTTAGTCGTAGCTGCTCCCGTTAGAGCCGTAGAGTGAGTCGTTGGAGGAGCCGTTAAGCGAACCTCCATAGCTGTTTGAACCGCCGTAAGGCTGAATAGGCTTCGTGCCTTGCTCGCCTGTATAGGGGTTGGTGTTTCCTTGGGTGGACCAATTGTTATTGGGGGTGCTGTCGGGCGAGAACCTGTGGTGTGGCTGGACGTAGGTACCGTCTTTGCGGGTATAGCCATCAACATAGACATCAGCTTTCGCATTGAAAGCGGCTAAGGAAGCTATAAGTGTAAGTGCTAAAATAAATTTGTTCATTCGAATCTCCACTAATGAGGTATGTAGCCGGATAAAATAGGAATACTGCCAGGCTGTCAATGTTCTGAAAATAATAGATTCTTATACGGCCGATCACGTTACTCGTTGATGTTAAAGCTATGTTTTGGTTTTCTTCCAATAAGTGAATGTTATCAGAAATCAGATAGACGATATTTAATTGGGATGTTTCCACACCCTACGTTATCAGACCGATAACGAAAGCTGGGCTTTAAAGCCTGTATACAGGCAAAAAACTATAGTTTATTAATCTCATCACATAAGAACGCGAGCAGTTGTTATCTTTTGCGATCTCGGCAAATGTTCTTCCGCGGAAATGTTCGTCGCGCCAGATAATTCCTTTCACCAGCATCTCCAGTTTGTTCTTCGGCATGTCGAGCGGATCATTCCTGTTGCCGGTCTGGATCATCACCGCGCCTCTTCGGGCTCGCTTCGTATGATAGGAAATCGATATGCAGTGCATTCCAGTCAATGCTGCTGATGGCAGAGCGATCTTCATGTCTTCATTAATAATAGTCGCAATCTTCTCAAGACAGACCTCGATCCGGATGCTCTCCGTGTCTACGATTACTTTGTGAATAGCCTTGTGCAGGGGTGTGGTGCCTGCGCCATTAGAAATATGTGTAAGGGTTTTGTAATAGTTATCAAAATCCAGCCCTAGTGTATGGGATAGTTTCTGAGCATCTGCGAAATCCGCGGCGACTGTTTTGATGACCAGAGTTTCGATTTCATAGGCAGGCAAACGGCCGATGACCTTCTTGAGCGTATTCCTATTCTGTGCACAGTTTTGGTTGACGTAGTAATAATAGTGTTTGCCACCTTTATTCGAGCGCATAGGGGTATATACCACCCCATCGGTATCGAATATTTTCCCTTTAAGTAAGTATTTTAACGATTGTTTCTCCAGGCCGCGTTCTATAGGAGATGCCGCAATCAAAAGAGATTGCACCTGCTGCCATTTCTCACGCGGAATGATGAGATCGTGCATTCCTTCATGCGTTTCTTTCTTGTGCCGGATATAGCCCGCATAGACTGGATTGCTCAATAAATGGTGCAATCCGCCATGACCATACGATTGGCCCTTATGCTCTCGACCGTTTACTGAAACCCAAGTTTTGCTCTTAATACCTTGAGTAGCCAAATGTTCTTGAAGCGCAGGGATTTTTTTAAACTCCAGATAGCGATCGAAAATATACCGGACTGTTTGTGCTTCTTTCTCATTGATCATTAACTGGCGCTCTTTAATGTCATAGCCGAGTGGAGGGTAGCCGCCCATCCACATGCCTTTCTTTTTACTGGCGGCTACTTTGTCTCGGATACGCTCACCGATGACTTCCCGCTCAAACTGCGCGAAGGACAACAAGACATTGAGCGTCAGCCGGCCCATGGACGTTGTAGTATTAAAGCTCTGCGTGACGCTTACAAAGCTAACGCCATACTGGTCGAATACCTCCACAAGCTTGGCAAAGTCCGCGAGAGAGCGTGTCAGGCGGTCAATCTTATATACGACAACGATGTTGACCTTACCTGCCTTAATGTCCTCCATAAGCTGCCGTAAGGCCGGACGCTCTATCGAACCACCGGAGTATCCGCCATCGTCGTAAAACTGCTTAGTAGCTACCCACCCCTCGGACTTCTGGCTAGTAATATAAGCCAGACACGCTTCACGTTGCGCATCCAGCGTATTGAACTCTTGCTCGAGGCCCTTTTCATGAGATTTGCGAGTGTAAACGGCACATTTTTGAAGTCCCGACTTCATTGCTTCTTCTCGCGCTTTTTAAGTCCGAAGAATATCCAGCCGTTCCATCGTGTGCCGGCGATGACTGTGGCAATTTCCGAGAGGCTGCCATACGTCCTGTCGCGGTATTGAAATCCTTTTGCTAACACTTCGACGCTATGATGTTGACCATTATAATTTTTGACCAATCTCAATCCCGGCTTTAGCTCGGATAAACCGTCGTCAAAAAATTTCGGGTTACGTTTATAAGAAGCAATCAGGTTATCCAGCCGCTCTTTTTGTTCTGCATTGAGCCATTCACCTCTGGCCTCGCGAAGTTTGAACTGGAGGCTTTTTTCTAATGTAACTCGTCCAATTCGCTCATGGGCGGGCATGCCCCAATATTTTGCCCATTCTTCTCTTAATTCAGCCAGGGATAGATCGGTAATGCTCTTATCCAAGTTTAGGGTTGTTGAATTTTTTTGCATATATGAAGCGCCTCTTACGCCATACACGCTCCATTCGCGGGACAAGTCCAGTCCTATACCTCTATTAAACCGCCCTACTAGTCGCTTGACTTCCCGACACCTTCCCATATCCTAAAGCTTGTGTTTACGCAGGTGGTCTGCGTATTCGCCGGGCTTCAAAACCCGCTAACTCGCGGCTGGCATCAGCCGTTATTGATGTCTCTCCCACTAGAGACATCAAAGATGTCACTCGGTTTCTTTATGGCCGGGTGGCAATGGCGTATGTCCAAAGCTTCGGCTTAAAGGCTATTGCGCCGTTACGAGTTAGCGGTTTTGAACACCCGGCTGCCAGAGACCCCTCTGGCAGCTTCTTTTATTTCGGGAGTTCAGATATGAACAAGCTTCTTTATTTGCTGCCCATTGTTTTCCTGGCCGCTGCTTGTACAACCCACCCTAAAGTCGCAGCAATGACGCAACCGGCAATGGTCTTTAAAACAAAGGATACCAGCAGCGTTATCGCCAAGCTTGCCGAGATCTGCGACCGTAAGGGCCTGCAGATTGACTCATCCAGCAATAATGGCCTGGTGTGCAGCCAGCAGTCCTCTGTCATGGCGCAAGCGCTACTCGGCACTAAATACGGCACAGATGTACGAAGTACCGTCCGCTTTAACGCTTTCCCCGTCAGCAATGCGGGTACGCGCGTAGTAGGCTATATGGCGATGGGCAACCAGACTGCTTTCGGCCAGAACAAAACTACGGATATGGGCACTGGCGGTAAAATGGGCGCTCAAGTGCAATCCATGCTGGATCGTGCACGCCTTGAACTTGAGGGTAAGTAACATGAAAAAAGCAAGGGTAATTATCTGCGTAATTCTGACGTTATTAGCAGCGTGCTCACCACAGCGTCTACAATCGGCGCGACTTGCCGAGTACAAGAATGGGCAACCTTACTATCAAATGACAGGTTACACCGATCTTGGCGACTTTGAGCCGCAAGCCAGCAGGAAGTACGTTGAGTACTCCCTGTCTGACCTGTGCCCTAATGGCGTAGATATCGATTTCTTGCAAGAGTTCGATAGCCACAATGGCGCCGGTAAGTTCCTCTACTGGGAGGCACTCGCCGGCTGTAGCAAGTAGGCGCTATTTTGGTGGTGTATTTGGATTAGGCTTATTTTTGGGCTTTGCAGAAGAGAGCATCTCCTCATTCAGTTTAAAGCCATACTTCTTGCTTAAGTGCACCGCTTCCTTCTCGGCCACCCTTTCATAGTAAGCATTATCTCGAACATGCGAAGCTTCTTGCTCTGTCATGTCAATTCTTGAGGTCGGCTCGTTCTCAAGCTGCCAAATGCGATCTTCAGCTGCTTGCTCAAGGTCAAGTATCATTTTGATTGTCTTAGGATCGCCTTTGGCGATGGCGATCGCGATTAAGCGCTTGGCGATAGCATCTCCGCACGCGATTTTTTGTGTTTCACCATTTTCCATGATAGTAATCTCCTTATTGATTTCTTCGAGCACGCTCATACAGATGCGTTTCCGCCCCTTTGGACGACCGCCGGGGTTGCCGCTTTGACCTGGTTTAAATTGAGAGTGTTTGGGCGGTTTTCCCCGCCCAACGCTGTACTTCGGAGGGTTATGCTCATCAGTCATGACTACGCTCCCGGATACGAGGTTTTTTGGCCGAGACAGGGTTCGCATTGAGCGCGACAGCTGTAAGTTTGCGCGCCTTCTTACCGGTCAACGTTTCCCATCTCCGAATAGCCAGATCCACGTAAAGAGGATCAAGCTCGATACAATAAGCACTGCGCCCTGTCTTTTCTGCAGCGAGCAGGGTAGTCCCCGATCCCAGGAATGGCTCAAGGACGATGTCCCCCATGTTTGTCACGTCCTTGATCATATCCATGAACATGGCGATCGGCTTAGGGGTAGGATGGCCCTTAAGCGCTTGCCGCCCTTCCTTGCTCATATTGGCCGATGGGTACTTCCAGACATTGGTGCGGTTGCGGCCGTATTTACCAAGCATCACGTTATTAACATGACTGGCTTTGCCTTTTTTGAATACAAAGACCAGTTCATGCTGAGAGCGATAGAGGCTGCCCATGCCGCCCGTACCTTTGTCCCATACACACATATTGACCAGAACAAGGCCTGCTTTCTCAGCTGCCTCAAGTAACTCGCGCATGTGCCTGAAGTCCATGCAGACGTAAAGCAACCCGCCGTCGACCACATAATGACTAGAGATGTTGAGGTACTCAAACAGGAACACAACAAACTCTGCCGGGGTCATCTCGCCAGTTACTTTGACGAACTCACGGTGCTTGTTTTTACCCTTGCCGCTGACGAACCCGTTGATGGGGACATTATAGGGCGGGTCACTGGGGCAACACTGTGCCTGAGCACCCTGCATCAACTGCGTGTAGGTTTGCGACTTAGTTGCATCGCCACAGATAATACGATGCCGTCCCAGCGCCCAGATATCGCCCAATCTGGCGCGCGGTGGTAATGACGGATCGAGAAAAGCCTCAAACGTTTCCGGAACGAGCGTCGTTCCTGCATCTGCATCAACGTTGAATAGCAGGTTATCGACCTCAACCGTTTCAAAGCCGATTTCATTCCAGTCAAAGTCAACATTGGCTTCAAACTGTGCATCGTGGAGAAACTGTAGCTCCCCTTTAAGAGCTTTCATGTCCCAAGACGCACCTTCGGCAATCTTGTTATCGGCTAACATAAAAGCACGTAGCTGCTCTTCGCTCAGATGTTCAACTAGCGTAGTTGGCACGTACTCCATACCCATCTCTTTGCACGCCGCAAACCGTCCATGACCTGTTATAATTTGACTATTGGTATCCACGATAATGGGCACCAGCATGCCATGCTTGCGAATGCTCTTCTTTATTTTGCCAAGCTGCTGTGCGGGATGCACACGCGCGTTGTTTGGATTGGCGCGCAGCTCATCAATCTCCATCAGCGTGATGTTTTGAACCATAAATATGTTTGAGGGGGATTTCTTCTTAGACATTACAAGCGCTCCTGTAAGCTCGAATAAAACCGCAAGAGCCCTCTCGCCTGCATAGGCGGGAAGGAAGTCGGTTATATTCGGCTGCCAGTCAAAAAGACGCTTGCTGCCGTCAATAAATGTACTTTAGCACCCATTCACTTAAAGTCAATTAGTTAATAATATCAAACACTTAGACTGGCCAAAGAATTGGATATACGGCAACCATGTTAAGTCTTTGTGGGATTTAAGTATTTTTTGTGAAATTACCCCCTAAAAAAACTGTAAAAGCACGCTTTATGCGCCCACGTAAGAGCTCAACTTTCCCTGTTATTTTCACTGTTCTGTGGGAAAAGGGCCGGCATATGGTTTACCAACGTGTTAAATGAACCCGGGTGCAAACTTGGTAGTAAGCGGCAACTCGGCCTTAAGCCGGCCAGGGACACTGCTGACACCCCCGCCAGAGACAACCGCCCTATTTGGGCCTATTCACGAACCGTCTCCGGGTGTCCTTAGAAACCGATGCGCAAAAAGCCCGCCAACAGCGCGCTTATTCGCCGATGTCTCTGGAATCTCTATAAACCGGGGAAAAGATGGTGGTGGAGGTAGGATTTGAACCTACGAACTCGTAAGAGGGCAGATTTACAGTCTGCTGCCATTGACCGCTCGGCCACTCCACCACGGTTCGTTGATATTCGGTCGAATAGTCTAG
>JAIXUW010000034.1 GCA_027483355.1 Alphaproteobacteria bacterium | reverse complement strand
ACCGCCGAGCCGCATTTGTGCTTTGCGGGACATACCGATGTGGTGCCGCCTGGTGACGCTGCCGCCTGGACCCATCCGCCCTTTGCCGCCACGATTGCGGATGGCCATCTCTGGGGCCGCGGTGCCGCCGATATGAAGGGACCGATTGCCTGTTTTGTGGCGGCAGCCCTTAAAAAATTAGCGACGGGTCCGCTGCCCGGATCCCTCAGTTTTCTGATCACCGGCGATGAAGAGGGGCCAGCCCTCAATGGGACGCGCAAAGTGCTGGACTGGCTGGCGGCGCGCGGCGAAACAATTGATTTCTGTCTGGTGGGAGAGCCGACGAGCCGCGAAAAACTGGGCGATATGATCAAGATCGGCCGGCGCGGCAGCCTGACCGGTTACCTCACTGTCCACGGCCGGCAAGGGCACGTGGCCTATCCCGACCGCGCCGATAATCCTTTGCAGAAAATGCTGCGGCTTCTGGAAGCGCTGCAGAGTCTGCACCTCGATAATGGCTCGGCCCATTTTCAACCCTCGAACCTTGAAATTGTCACAATTGATACCGGCAATACGGCGGATAACGTTATCCCGGCCCAATGTCAGGCCACCTTTAACGTGCGTTTTAACGATCTGCACACGGGCGCCGATTTAAGTGCGCGTATCCGGACGGTCTTGGCAGCCTGTGATGTCCCGAGCGAAAACTTCGTCTTGGATATACGTATCAGCGGTGAGAGTTTTTACACCGCCCCCAGTCAGGACATTGATCTGCTCTGTGCGGCGATTGAGCAGGTGACGGGCACCCCGCCCGAACTCAGCACCAGCGGCGGCACCTCGGATGCACGCTTTATCCGCGCCCATGCGCCCGTCATCGAATTTGGCATTGTCGGCGCCACCATTCACCAGGTCGACGAGCGGGTGGCACTTGCCGATATAGCGGGCCTCGAAGACATCTACGGCCATTTTCTGGATCGGTGGTACGCAACGTGAATAAAAAACCCGGCCGATAAAGGCCGGGTTTTTTCGTAGATGTTAAGCGCTTAACCTTGGATGCGGAAAACAATACCACATTCGTTACCTGTCGAGTCTTCATCATAGACAGGCGCTGCCGCCGCCGTAATGTTGACACAGACCGGGTTAGTCGCGTGGGCTGTACCATAGGCATGCACGAAGCCCGATGCCGGACGACCATCGTCCATTTTACGATCTATCTGGGCGGCTTTCGCTGCTTGCATTGGCTGCACACCCGCCGTTGTCGTCAAAACACCGGTAGGCGCATTAACGATGGCCAGAACCATACCACTGGGGCGCGTTGTACTAGTGGAACTGTTGGGCACGTTTGCCGTACCATCGGCATAACCCACCACAAAACCACCATTAATACGCGCCTGAGGATGTGTAAGACCCCACTGGGCATCGGCAGCCGCCGTGGCCAGACCTTCAGAAGATACACCCGAAATCAAATCCGCTAAGAGTAGATGCATCCAGAACAGTGTCGTTTCACGCTGAGCCGTAGTAGCCGCCGGCTCCGCTAATTGACCTGTTGTACCCCAGGCTGCAGCCCATGTCGTCAGGCCAATGATACTGTTACCACCCACACCCGCGCCTGTACCCGGGTTGCAGTTCGCTGTACAGCCCGGCAGTCGAGTTGCCGCGGCCACCATATCGCCCGGCAACGAAGCATAGCTGTCGCGGAAGGTGGTGGCGGCCGCCTCATAAGACCGCACCTGCGCAATCGTGGCGGTCACGCGGGCATTGAGCATCAGCTCCTGGCCCTTCAGAATGCCGCCGATGAGCAGGCCGATAATGGTCATCACGATGGCCAATTCCACCAGCGTGAAGCCTTTTTGTGTCTGATAAAGTGTTTTCATGTCTTTCCCCTGATACGTGAGATGCGGTGTTAATCACATAGTTATCTAATTTAAGTTTCACAGGCGTTCTTCATTCGCACAATAGAAATCAGCGCGCTTTTTGACAAACCGTGCAACCCGGGCCCTCACTTTGTCATTATAGTAACAAGGTTGGGTTAAAATAGGGTTATGAAGTTGTTTTATTTACAGATTCTTCTTCGCGGTGCTCGGTTGGTGTCAGGCCGGTCACCTCCTTAAAGACACGATTAAAGGAGGCAAGCGAGTTAAAGCCCACTTCAAAGGCCACCACCTGCACCGGAATAGCCGGATCGTTCAACATTCGTTGCGCATCGGCGACTCGGCGTTCATTGAGAAGGCGCGGCAAGCTTTTACCATAGCCATGATTAATGACCCGTGATAGCTGGCTTTCCGAGACGCCGAGTTCACGTGCCAGTGCCCCGCGTCCAAACGATTGTTCGTGATAGACTTTCTGAACATCGATCAGATCGCGTACGCGGAGCAAAAGAGCCTCCTCCTCCGGGTTTAGCGGTGCTGCTTCCGTCAGGCGCAATACCTTGGGCGGCGGCGCTAGGTCAATAACAGCGGGATAAACCCTAAACAGGCTACTCGACGCCAGATAGAGAGCCGCCAAACCCATGATGACTAAAAGTGCATCGACTTCTAGCTGATCGATTTTACCCCAAGCGTGGATCAGCATGGTCACGACAATACCAATATTGACGACAATAAGCGTCAGGACAAGCCAGTAGCGCTCGCGCCCACCGGGCCCTTTTCTGAGGCCGTTAAAAAAATCACGCTGCAGCCACAAAAGACCTAGAATAACTGCGCCCAGCATGGAGCCCAGCCAGTAAATAATCTCCATATATTCATCACATGGCGGCAGTAAGCGGCGACACGCGCCCGACTCATAAGGGAAATAGGTGGCCACCAGTAAAATAATAAAGGGCAGCACCGCCAACAACGCTTCGCGCGGGCGAGGCCGGGGCATGCGTGTAACATTGCCAATATGCTGTACAGTCGCGATTTGCAACATGAGCATATAAGAGAGGATGGGTACCAATGCCCAGCCTAACCACATAATCAGGCGCAGTTCGGGCAGCATGGGTTCGAGGCGCAATGCAAATTGCATGATAAAGCAGCCCGTCAATACCCCAAAACAGGCCAGGGCTGGCAATGTCTGCCGCCACTCGCGTACGCGAAACAACAGATAGACGATGATGGCGAGACCTTGAAAGATACCGGCAATTGCCAAACCTTCGGAGAAGGTGAAAGAAACAGCGCTGACTTCAAACATACTATTCCATCACCTTATTAATTGAATCGGAGGAAAGACCCGTCGCGCGCAGACGCAAAAGCTGATCAACTTCGGCCTGGGATACGCCTAACTGCTCATACAAATAGGCTGCCATAAAATTTATCTCATTTGGATGCATGCCTGTATCGGTCAAAAGCATTTGCTCAATTAGGCGGCGGGACGCTTGCGCCTCGCCTTGCGCATTCAATATAAAAGCGGGCATCTGCCGCGCCCAAACCGGAAGGGGCTTGCCATCCAACGGCGTGATCCGCGCCAGACGATAAGCAAGTTCAATAGCGCGATCCATATCATTGAGACGATGCCGGGCGAGATAGGCCGCGTGGGCGAGCCAGCGCCATTTTTGCCCAACCGGACTGTCGCCAACCACCGCCAGATAGTCGACGATGACTTTCACATCCTGGGGCACGCGTGTCGCCCCAAAATAATAGGCCGCAATCATGGGAATATGATCAGAGGCGGGATCAAGCGCACTGAGAACGCCAAACCAATCGCCGAGACGAGCGTAGTTATATTCTTTGAGCGGCGTTATTTCGCCACCCGTATCGCCTAACACCTGCAAAGTCATAGCTCCGCTGCGATAAGAGAACTGCGCATCACCCAACGCTCCCATCTCGGCCGTACGTGCCGTGGGTACCGGCGGCACACCGCCCCAACGGGCGAAAAGGTCACTCGACACCAGCCATAAGCTCAAACATACGGCAACGCAGAGACAAAGCCCGATGGTTACCTTGTCCTCTGTACGTGAGAAAACAGTCATTAAAATTCACGCCGCAAAAAGTCATAGGCGGCCGCCATGAGGAGGAGTACCACAAAAATCACTGACTGGGCGACGATAAAGCCCCCCGCCCCCAACGTATCGATGAGGGTCACGACCAGGGGACTTACACCCTGACGGGTAACGATACCGCCCGCCCCCTCAACGCCATAGACCAGCCAGGAAGTCTGACCCATCAGGTCAAGCCGCGGGATAAATACAGAGACCAGCTCGACGACATTACCCAAAACGGCAAAGACAATATTATCTGGCGGCAATCGGATAATCCCGATCAAGGTACCCAGCATGCGTGCCAGTACATAAAAACCAAGAGCCGCGAGGGCCGACCCCGCCGCACTCGACAGCATGATCGAGAAGAACAGTGCGGCCACCGCCATAATAGCGTATTCGCCAATAATACTCATGCCCCACAATAAAAGCCCAACCATATCCGGGCGACCGGTGGCAATCAGCACGCTGGTAATCATAATGCCGATGGCAATGGCAAGGATGATAAAAGCTACCGCATGGCTGATCAGGTAGGTCATACGCGATAACGGCCGCGAAAGCATATACTCGACCTCTTTGGTCTCAAAGGCGCGACGCATATGAAAGCAGATAAATAAAACGATGCCCGCCACACCCAAAAAGCGTAAGCCACCCGCACCGAAGACCGTCGAAAAACTCTCTTGTTCGGTTACCGCTGCAGAGCCCAAAAAGACGCCAAGCCCCGCGCCCGCGCCTACCATCAGCACCAACGTCACCAAAAGCCGGTCACGCAGGGCGGCGGTCAAAATGTAGCGAACGAGTGGCTTTGACAGCATAGCTTACCTTTGAACTGTCCAGGAAGCCCTAACGCTTTACATAGGCGCCGGGCGACGATCATTAGAGAAAGTACGGAAGAATTTACGATCTGTCTCATCGACACCACCGTCTTGGACGATGCGCGCGCGGATCAGAATAACCAGTTCTGCTTTTTCAACTGTGTCCCGCTGACTTTTAAACAGATTGCCCACCATCGGCAAATCACCCAGAACGGGCATCGAGGTATTCGTAATATTGTTAGAGTCACGCATGAGGCCACCCATGACCACCACCTGACCCGATTGCAGTTTGAGCATACTATCCAGCTCCTGCACCGAGACTTGAGGGATATTGTTTTGGGGGACCCCCTCATCCGTGGGGTCAATACCAAGACTTGTCAGCGAAAACGCGATGGTCGGGTCCGGCACCGTCGTCGTAATGCGCGATATGGTTGGACGCACTGAGAGAAGAATCTCCCCGGTGGCGGGGTTTGCAACCGGGACCACTGTCATCACGACCCCTTCAGGCGCAGAGCGCTGTTCTGAGTCGATGGTGATGCGCGTCTCGTTGGTATCAGAGTCATCTTCGGTTTCAACATCGAAAGCGAAGTATATAGTATTTTCTGCAACGTTAATCAAAGCTGGCTGATTATTCATCACCGTCACCCGCGGGCTTGAAAGCGCGCGCACCGTGCCAAAACGACTCACTGCGGCAATAATTGTAGAAATATCACCATTGTTCCAAGTGAAGGTAAAGCCACCTGCAGCAGCCGGATTGAGGCCACCGCTGGGGAAGCTGGCACTGACATTGATATCATCGAATAGCTTGATCTCGTCCCACTCGATACCGGTGGCATACTCGTCACTCAGCTCAACCTGCAAGACCTTAGCTTCGATCAAGACCTGAGTGGTAAGACGGCGACGAAATTCATCGAGGTATTTTTTGACAGCGCGATGCTGGCGTTCACTCGCGAATACACTCAACATACCCGATTGACGACTGATCGAGAAAGTTGCCGGGGCGTTAGGCACTACAGGCTCGCTGGCAGCGGCAGATATCTGCAGCGTAGGCGCTACAGCAGGCGCCATTTGTGAGACTTCAGGCGAGCCAGGTAAGGCGGGCGGCAATGACGATGGCGCATTCGGATCGGCACCAGGTACGGGCATCGGCGTGGGCAGTGTGCTAATCGGGTTGGCGATCGGGTCGGATAAGGTCGCCAGCGACGTGTAAGTATCCGATGAGGATAATATCTGCTCCAGGTTGGTCTCCAGCTCTTGCCAGATATCAGCATCATAAGAACTGGTAATACCAGCGCTGGAGCCACCGCTGGTGCTACCGCCTGAGGTACTGCCCCCGCTACCGCCCAATTGAACGCTTGCCGTCATATTGGACGTACCGCTACGGCTGATATTCACGTAGTCGAGGTCATAGCTACGCCCAAAGGGGCGATCAACTTCAATACGCAGAACATTCTTTTCAAATGTATAGCGCAGACCCGCCACGTCGGCGATGCGCGAGACGACTTCGTCAAACGGTCTATCCTTGGCGGTAAAGATGATAGAGCCGCGAATTTGGGGGTCGAGTTCAAGGTCGACGTCCGCTTGCTCGGCCAGTTCAAACATCAGATCGCGCAGCGATACCGTGTTATTCACCGAAACCGTGACCAAGGGGGATGGCAAACGCAGATCTTCCGGTGTGGCGACGACCGGGGCAAATTCAGGTACCGGCGCTTCATCCGCGGCCGACGGCGGCACTGGGGCAAAAGCATCGCGGTAGTCTTGACGTTCCAACTCGCCCGCACGGTCATAGGTCAGTTGGTTTTTGGTGGCCTCGCAACTGGTTAAAACCAGCAAAACCGCCAACATAACGCCGCAGCCGCGCCAGGGGTTGGGGCGCTGGCGGTCACGCGCAGTAGGTTGAAACGTGGCGCGCAAGCGATCGAAAAACGGCATATCAACATCTTCCCCTACACGAAGGCTTTTTTAAAAAAGCCCGCGCCAGATGATCTGGCGGCTTGGTCGTTTTGCGCGAGTGAAGGTTTGCCCCTTCACTGCCATGCAACCCCCGTTGCCACATGAACAACCTTGTCTTCGACGCCCGCGCCGAACGCAGGTGTAAAAGAGCTAAGTCATTGTTAATTTTTACAGAGATAGCCGCGAAGTGTCAACGCTCATGCCCTCGCTGCCGCTCATGCGATACTGCTGAATACGCATTTTCATATCGCCAGGAACGTCCGCTTCAGTGATGGCGGTCTTTTCGTCAATGACACCGTCGACGAACAAACGGAAAATAGACTGATCAAAAACCACCATACCGGCAGCGCTGTTGTTAGCCATAACTTCTTTTATGCGCGGGCCATCGCCCTTCATGATGAGTTCTTTAATCAAGGCCTCATTAAGCAACACTTCAATCGCCACCACCAAACCGCCATCCACGCTGCGCACCAGGCGCTGCGCCACAATCGCACGCAGATTGGACGCCAAGGCGGAGCGTGCCTGCAAATGACGCTCTTCCGGGAACAGATTGATGATGCGATCGATGGCCTGGCTTGAATTATTAGCGTGGAGTGTAGCCAAGCATAAGTGACCGGTTTCCGAAGCGGTCAAAGCCTGCTCCATCACATCGGTTTCACGGATCTCGCCTACCAGAATAACGTCCGGCTTCTGGCGCAGCGCATTGCGAAGCGCCACTCCGTATGAATTTGTATCAATACCAACCTCACGCTGCGTAATGATGGCGCGCTTGTGGTCATGATAAAACTCGATGGGATCTTCGATGGTAATGATATGGCCGCCGATATGCTGGTTGCGGTAATCGACGATAGAGGCGAGCGACGTCGATTTACCCGAGGCCGTCACACCACAAACGATAATCAAGCCACGTTTTTCTTTGGCCAGCGCTTCAATAACGGCGGGCAGGCGCAACTGCGCGAAAGAGGGGATTTTGCTGGTGATATGCCGGATGACCATACCCGTATTCTGGCGCTGGCGCATGACATTGACGCGGAACCGTCCATCGGCGCCCATATCCAAGGCAAGATTGAGCTCCATATTAGCGTCAAACTCGCGTCGCTGCCGCGAGGTGAGCATATCCGCCAGCATCACTTGCATATCCTCTTCGGACAACGACAATTCACTTAAAGGATGTAGGTCATTATCGATACGCAAGGTGGGCGGCACGCCCACTGTCAGATAAAGATCCGTGGCGTGTCGTCCGATCATTTCGTGCAAAAAGCTATAGATAAGCTGGCTGCTCAAAAGGAATAGCCCCCTTCGTCACCACCGGCACCGGGTAGTGGCTGCGGCGCCTTTTGGCCCAGCAATGTTTTCTTTTGCGCGGCAGGTGCGGCTTTGGGGTCCATCGGGCGCGCCGTGGGTGGTGGTGGCGCAGCGGCGGGCGTTTCTGAATCTTCCGTCGAATCCCGCATGGCGTCACGCGCGGTTTCGGCGGTGATCTTACCCGCGGCCAGCAGGTCACTCACAGAATCTTGCATGGTCTGCATGCCATAGCGTGAGCCGGTCTGGATCATCGAATATATCTGCGCCAGCTGGTTTTCGCGGATCAGGTTGCGTACCGCCGAGGTACCAATCATGATCTCATGCGCTGCCACCCGCCCGCCTTCGGGCGTGCGTAGAAGCTGCTGGGTGATGACCCCCTGCAACGAACCAGATAACATCGAGCGAACCATTTCTTTTTCGGAGGCCGGGAAGACGTCGATGATACGATCCACCGTCTTGGCGGCCGAATTCGAGTGTAGCGTGCCAAAGACTAAGTGGCCGGTTTCGGCCGCCGTTAAGGCCAGCGAAATTGTTTCATGGTCGCGCATCTCCCCCACCAGAATAACGTCGGGATCTTCACGCAAGGCTGATTTCAGCGCGCGGGCAAAAGAACGCGTGTCGTTGCCGACCTCACGATGGTTGACCAGGCTGCGTTTGGAGGGGTGAAAAAATTCTACCGGGTCTTCGACGGTCAGAATATGCTCGGCTTTGGTTTCGTTGATGTGGTTGATCATCGAGGCCAGCGTCGTCGATTTACCCGAGCCCGTCGGGCCCGTGACCAGCACCAGGCCTTTTTTCAGCTCTGACAGACGGCGCATGACCGCCGGCAGGCCCAACTGCTCCATGGTCGGAATTTTAGTGGGGATCACCCGAAAGACGGCAGCCGTGCCCACGCGGTTGGTAAACACGTTGACACGAAAACGTGCGTTCTCGCCAAAGGAAATGGCGAAGTCGAGTTCGAGATCGCGCTCGTACGTGGCCCGCTGATCTTCGGTCATGACCGCATAAATCATGCTGCGGATCACATCCGACGTCAGGACATCGGTTTTAACCCGGTGCAGATGGCCGGAAATCCGCACGATGGGCGCGTTGGTGGCACTCAAATGCAGATCGGAGCCGTTGTT
>JAIXUW010000311.1 GCA_027483355.1 Alphaproteobacteria bacterium | reverse complement strand
GCGCAGGGTTTGATACCATTCGTGCTGGCTTCAGTTATTCTATTGCGGGTCTTGCCAATGTGGAGAATATCGTGCTGACAGGCGCGACAGCCATATCCGCGACGGGTAACTCTGATAATAACATCTTGGACGGTGCCCAGAATACTGCTGCCAACTCTTTGATTGGTGGTACTGGCGATGATACATATATCATTGGCACGAATGACGTCGTTATAGAGTCGTCAGGGCAGGGATCTGACACAGTTGTGTCCCAAGCAACTTACACGCTTGGGTCCAACGTTGAAAACTTGGTTTTGACTGGCTCCACTGCGAGCGTCAACGGTACCGGCAACAGCCTGAACAACACGCTTGACGGTAGCCAGCACACGGCTGCTAACGTTCTTGCGGGTGGTTCGGGTGACGACATTTATGTCTTAGGGGCTGGTGATACGGTGAGCGAGGCGGCCAGCGCAGGTACCGATACCGTTCGTGCAGATTTTACCTACACATTAGGGGCAAATGTTGAGAACCTTGAATTGCTTGGTATCGGTTCCATTACCGGAACTGGTAACACGCTTGCTAATATTTTGAAGGGTAACGCAGGCAATAACACATTAAATGGCGGTACGGGTGCTGATACTATGTCCGGCGGCGCCGGTGATGATCTCTATATAGTGGACAATGCTGGCGATATTGTTGAGGAGCTAACAGGTCAGGGCACTGATCGCGTGCAAACAGCGCTTGCATGGGTGCTCTCAGATTTTGTCGAGAATCTTACCTTGACCGGATCCAGTAACGTATCTGGCACCGGAAACGCCTCAAACAATCTCATCGAAGGAAATTCCGGCGCCAATACACTGATTGGTTATGCGGGCAACGATACGCTCGACGGCAGTACCGGCACTGATGCTTTCATTGGTGGTGAGGGTGATGATCTTTATATCGTAGATTCTTCTTCCGAGACAATCGCCGAGAACGCAAATGAAGGCGAAGATTCTGTCCATTCTTCAGCTTCGTATGTATTGGCTAGCCATGTCGAGAATTTAATATTGACAACTTCGGCAGCAATTGATGCCACTGGCAACGCTTTAGATAACACTCTTGTCGGCAACAACGGTGCTAATACTTTGAATGGTGGTGGCGGTGCCGATCTTATGATCGGCCACAATGGTAATGATGTTTACATCGTCGACCATGTCGGTGACATCGTCCATGAAACGTCGGGTGGCGGTACTGACCATGTTATGGCGTCCGTTTCATTCCTTCTTTCTGCCAATATGGAAGTCGAGCGACTGACGTTGACCGGTGTAGATGATGTTGACGGCATCGGTAATGATAAAAACAATCAGCTCTACGGCAATTCTGGCAACAATCTGCTGGATGGTCGCCTGGGTACGGATACGATGGTTGGTGGTGCAGGTGATGATACCTACATCGTAAGCGCTGCTGCTGACATTCTGACTGAATTGTCGAGTGAGGGCAGCGACACGGTCATGTCTGTCGTGAGCTGGACATTAGCTACGAACTTTGAAAACCTCACTCTCATTGGCGCTTCTGATGTCAATGCGACCGGTAATGCGGCGGCTAACACTTTAATTGGTAACTTTGGGGACAATATCCTCGATGGGGCTGCCGGGGTAGATAGCATGTCTGGCAATGAAGGTAACGATACCTACATGATAGATAATGCCGGTGATGTTATTTCTGAAGGTGCAGCAGAAGGCGTCGATACAGTTATCTCCTCTCTGTCCTATACTTTGGGCGATCATATCGAGAATTTGACCCTTTCCGGCAGTTCGGCGCTGTCGGGTACAGGTAACGCTACCATTAACGTCTTAATCGGCAATGCTGGCGTTAACATTCTATCCGGGCTTGATGGCGACGATACGCTTGATGGTGGGCTTGGAAACGATACGCTTATCGGTGGGTTGGGCAACGACACTTTCGTAATTGATAGCCTGAGTGATGTCATTGTCGAAAGCAGTAATGAAGGAATTGATACAGTCGTTACAGCCCTTGCCTACACGCTTGGCGGCAATTTTGAAAATATTATTCTGACGGGTGCATCTGCCGTATCAGTGGTTGGTAACAGTACTGATAACCGTATCGATGCAAGTCAGAATTCCGCGGCTTCGACGTTGTCGGGCGGTACAGGTAATGACACCTATATTGTAAATGCTGGAAAAATAATCGTCGAATCTTCAGGTTCTGGTACAGACTATGTCTACGCTTATAGTGATTATACTTTGGCATCCAACGTGGAAAACTTAACACTACTGGGATCGGCAACGTATGCATATGGCAACGATTCCAGCAACGTTCTAACTGGTAATGCCGGTACAAACTGGATGTATGGATATCTGGGTGACGATACGTATGTTTGGACGGGCGGCCTCGACCGGATCGCGGAAACTATAAATGGTGGTGGTAACGATACACTGCATATGTCTTCAGGCGTGACAATCAACGATCTGACAATTCTAACATCTGAGACAAACCTGGTTATCCGCGTAGTGCAGGGATCCGATGATATGTGGATCATGAACTTTCTTTCCCAGGCGGCCAATCAGCAAAATTATGACGTAGAAAACATCCGTTTTGATGATGGATTTGAGGCTAATCTTCTGAGCGTCATGAGCTGGACATTTGGTTCATCAGGTGCTGATACCCTTACAGCCGGTAGCGGCGGAGATGTTTTAATTGGTAAAGATGGCCATGACGCCCTTACCGGAAGTAGCGGGACGGATGATATCCATGGCGGCACGGGTAATGACATTATCTTAGGTGGAAACAGTGCAGATCGGCTTCATGGCGGGGGCGGTAATGATCTGATCAATGGCCAAGATGGGAATGATATTCTCTGGGGCGGCGCAGGTACGGATACATTTGTGTTCGGTACAGACTTTGGGGGAATTGACACGATCAAAGACTTTTTATCGTCCCAAGCCGATAAGATCGATATGTCCGACATTCTGATTGGTTTTCTCGATGGTGTGTCCGACATCACGGAATTCGTCGAAATGACGGATAGTGGCAGCTATACTGTCGTACGGGTTGATCGGGACGGCGCTGGAGGCAGTTACAGCCTGACGCAAATAGCAACCTTGGAAAGCGTCACCGGTTTGACCGACGAGGCGGCTTTGGTCGCCAGTGGAAATCTACTGGTCGCTTGACCCTACAAAATGACGCATAGAACCCCTGCTGCTCAAAGGCGGCAGGAGTTTTTGTATTGTTGTGAATTATCGTGTCGCAATCTGCCTTGTCGGTATGCAAACACATGGCAAACACAGACTTTTCACTGGAGCTAAAAGTGTTTTTCTTCATTAAAAAGAATGGGTTAGCGCCATTCGAATCACTGCCAGAAGGTTAGGAGTTCGAATCTCTTCGGGTGCGCCACTTATCTCACTGTTAACATTAAATAAACCAGCGTCACGCCGTCACCGGCGTCACTTTCGCGTGCCTTGGGCAAAGTGTATTCTAGTGACGGTCGATGACCGCGTGACACGGGACGTGACGGGGCCTTGGCAAATTCGAGGGAAACACATAAGGAAATTATATTGTGGCGATTAAAAAACTGCTTTTTGTTGATACGAATATATGGCTCGATTTTACAGGGTGCGCTCTGATGTAAGTATCGCTCTTCTAAAACATCTTGAAGCGGTATCTGATCGGTTAATAGTCACCTATCAATTAGAAATGGAATTTAAAAAAAATCGACAAGCTGCAATTAGCGAAGGCTTGAAATCTTTAGTGCCGCCTCAAAACATACCTCGGCCAGGCCTTTTTTCCGAAGCAAGAAAAATCTCTTCATTGAAAAAGAAGATAGATAGTGCAGCGGAGCAAGTTCAAGATCTTAAAAAACGAATGCTAGAGGCAATGGAAAATCCGACTACAAAAGATCAAGTTTATCAAACAGCGCAGCGCTTTTTTAAAAAAAATGATCCCCTAATTCTGAAGCGTGAAGATGATGCGAAGAAAGGAATTCGCAGGCGTGCTTTTAGGCGTTTTGTACATGGGTGTCCGCCTAGAAAGTCCGGAGACACTTCAATAGGCGATGCAATCAATTGGGAATGGATGATTGAATGTGCAAAAAAGCATAATGCTGAACTAATAATTGTTAGTCGGGATAGTGACTATGGTGTCACGATTGATAAGAAAACGTTTATTAATGACCATCTTCAAGATGAATTTAAAGATCGCGTAAGTCTTCGAAAGTCAATAAAGCTGCACACATCGTTAGCAGAGGCTCTCAAGGATTTGAAGCAAGCAATTACACAAGAACAGATTGAAGAGGAAGCAAAAATCGCAAATGTTGCGGCTGCTGAAAAATCATTAGAGATCAGACCTTCTAATGTTAGTGAAACTTCTGAGCAGTTCCTTAAATCACTTCTAACTTTGTATCAAACGATAAATAATAAGAAAGGTTCAGATGGGTAATCTCGTATCCCCTATCGTTACTAACTCAATGGTGGTTCTAATGATTTGGTTAGCTTAGGTTAGGTACCTAAAGAAGATAGGAGGGGGGGCAGCCATCTTCGGCCGCACTAGGAGGAATACCACCATGCATATCTGGGTTGATGGGGATGCCTGCCCCAAGGTTGTTAAAGAAATTCTTTTTCGTGCGGCGGAGCGGACGGGCACCCGCGTGACGCTGGTGGCCAATCAGTCCATCTATGTGCCCCCGTCAGCGCTTATTCAGATCCTGGTGGTCTCGGCAGGTCCTGATGTG
>JAIXUW010000138.1 GCA_027483355.1 Alphaproteobacteria bacterium | reverse complement strand
GGCGCTTGCGGATAAAGCGGCAGAAGTATTCTGCGCGCGGGCCAGGTAGACCGGCGCCACTTGGGTGTAATCGGGTGCCGCAATCCAAATATCAAGAGCAGGCTTGGCAGGCCGCGCTACTAAAATAGGCCAGCCAGGCTGTACCGCGGCCACTAGACGCGGCGGGGCTTCTTGCCCGCTGAAGATGAGAGCGCTCATCACCAGTAGCAAGGTCGCGTAGCGGAGATAAAAGCGGTCTTGTTCGGCGACAGTCGTGTGAAAACGGGCACGTCGTACTTGGGCGCGCGCTGCCCGCATCCGTTGTTGGTGTTCTTGCCACAGGTGACGCGTGGCCGGGGTGTCGACGGAGATCCGGTCGCGCAGGGCCTGCAGGGGGCGGTGGGGAATACCCGCTGCCTGCTCCATTGCCTGTTCCACTGCGGCGCGATGCGGAAAGTGAAAAGTGGCAGCGCCCTTGATGAAAGCCCAAACAGCGGTGGCCAGAAAAGCCGCCAGGATGAGCAGATGCCAGAGTTGCGCCAAGCCCGTCAGCCAGCCGGTCGCCGCCAGGCCTATAAAAAGCGCGATGAGGCAAATGAATAACCAAAAAGACTGCCACAGGCGGGCGGCCAAGAGGATTACGGCGCTTTCGGCATATAAATAGCCAAAGCGCAGTTCAATCCAACACTGGCGCCACCGGGTCAGATCCATGCCGGTACGATATCCTGGTCAATCAGATCCTGCACTGTCTGCGGGTGGCGAATGCGGGCATGTTTTTTACCCGCCACCAATACTTCGCCTGCCGGTGGCCGGGCGTTATAGGCCGAACTCATGACGGCGCCATAAGCACCGGCATCGCGTAACACCACTAAGTCACCCACCGACAAGGGGCTCAGTTTTTCGGCCGAGAGAAAAATATCGCTGCTCTCGCACACGGGGCCGACGACATCATAGGTCAGGCGTCGTCCGCTCGATTTGCGCACGGGGCTTAATCCATGATAGGCATCATACAGCGCCGGACGCAGCAGATCATTCATTCCGGCATCAATAATGGCAAAACTTTTGGCGGTGCCTTTTTTGATTTGCACCACCCGGCTGAGCAGCACCCCCGCATTGCCCACGATGGAGCGGCCGGGTTCCAGACATAAGTGAACCCCCAGACCCGCGAAGACATCGCGTACCATCAGCGCATAAAGATGCAGGTCCGGCGGCGTTTCGTCGCCGCGATAGGCAATGCCGATGCCACCGCCCAGATCAACGCGGGTGAGGGTGGCACCCTGCTGGCGTAAAGTCACCACCAGTTTCGCCAGGCGTTGATAGGCGCGTTTAAAGGGTGTCAGCGATGTCAGTTGCGAGCCGATGTGGACCGCTACCCCGTTCATCTCGACGTAGGCAAGCTTGCGGCCGCGTTTGAAGAGTGCTGGCACCGCTTCGATATCAATGCCAAATTTGTTTTCTTTTTTACCGGTGGTGATTTTGGCATGGGTGCCGGCATCGACGTTGGGATTGACGCGCACGGCCACTTGCGCGGTGACCCGGCGTTTCTTGGCGATGGCGGCGATCAGGTCAAGTTCTGCCTCTGCCTCGATATTGATATGTACGACGCCAGCGGTGAGGGCGGCATCGATATCTTCGGCTGTTTTACCCACGCCCGAGAAAATGATTTTATCAGGGGCAATACCGGCCGCGAGCGCACGCTGCATTTCCCCGGCCGAGACGATATCGGCGCCGGCGCCTTCTTTGCGGAGGAGTTCCAGCACCGCCTGATTGCTGTTGGCCTTGCAGGCGTAGCAAATTGTATAGGCGCCGCGGCCAAGCGTGCGCGACAGCGCAACGTCATAGGCGCGGTAGTTGTCACGAATTTGTGCGGCGGAATACACATACAAAGGCGTGCCATATTTTTCGGCCACAGCTTGCAGGGTTACGTCTTCCGCACAAAGATCATTCTTGACGTAGTGAAAATGGCGGGGTGCGGCAGTCACGGTGATCAAAGTCCTTAAGGCTTGGGGGCGGCTGGCTGGTAATAATCGGGCAGATAACGTTCGGGGATATCGCCTTTATCATCCGGCGCACGGGGGGCGGGATAGGTCTGTGGGAATAGATCGGGCGACACGCCAGCGGGCGCATCCACTGTGTCTGGTTTGACACCGCAAGCGCCGAGCAAAAGCAACAAAGCCAGCCCCGCCACTTGGTAAATTTTGTTGATTTTCTTCATTTTTTAATTTCACCTAATGCGCTCGGCCTAGACTCTGGCGGCGATTGATGATAACCACAAAACAGCAAGCAATCAGTAAGAAAGTAGGCTTCTGATGACACAAAAGAAAGCGCAAACGTGGCGTTTTACCGTCTGGGCGATGGTGGCCTCCGTTTTGGGTGGTCTCTTATTGGGCTATGTGCTGTTTCAGACTGTTTATGCAAAGGATGAGCCGGTGCCGGGTGCTTTGCCCGCACTCAGTTTTGTTGATCGTCAAGGTGCCGTGACCGACCTGTCGCAATTTCGCGGCCAAGTCGTGCTGGTCAACCTCTGGGCCACCTGGTGCCCACCCTGCGTGGCCGAATTACCGTCGCTTGAGATTTTGCAAGCGCGCCTGCGCCCGGAGGGCTTTGCTGTGGTGGCCTTGTCGCTCGATCGCGGCGATGTCGCCAAAGTGGCTGAATTCTGGGACAACCGCGGTATTGAACAGCTCGACTTTTATTGGGATCGCGATGGCTTGGCGCCGCGCCGCTGGACCTATGAAGCCATACCGACCAGTTTCCTGCTCGATCGTACAGGCAAAGTCGTCAAGACCTACGCTGGCGCCTATAAATGGGACGAAGAAGAAATTTTCCGCGATATCGAGCGCCAGGTGAAAGCGCGTGATTAAATCTTATAACTGCTGCGCCGTTTTAATCATGCCATAGATAAAGGCAAGAAAAGCAACGATAATCAAGACGGTCATCAGAATGACCAGCCTCAGTTGCCAGCGATAGGACGGTTCTGGATCTTGCTCGGACATAAAACTATTTTGCCATTGTGGCGCTGAAAAGACAAAGACGAAGTTTAAACGCCATGCAAACAATCACCATTATTGTCGAAGAGGCAGATCACGGCCAACGCCTTGACCGCGTGCTGGCGCGGCGCATTGAGGGTTTTTCCCGGGCGCGTTTGCAGGCCCTTCTGGCGGAGGGACATGTCACGCGCGATGGCGCCCCTTTTGGTGATGCATCGCATAAAGTCAGGCTGCATGAAGGCTATATCGTCCGCGTGCCCGCCGCCATCGAGGCAACCCCACAGGCGCAGATTATTCCGTTGCATGTCGTCTACGAGGACGCCGATCTTTTGGTGCTTAACAAATCGGCCGATATGGTGGTGCATCCGGGAGCGGGTAATCATGACGGCACCTTGGTCAATGCCCTGCTGGCCCATTGCGGCGATAGCTTATCCGGGATCGGCGGGGTCAAACGGCCAGGGATTGTGCATCGCCTGGATAAAGAAACCTCTGGTCTGATGGTGGTGGCCAAAAATGATGCCGCCCATCATGGGCTGGCCGCGCAGCTCGCAGACCGTAGCCTCAAGCGGGTCTATCAGGCGATTGTCTGGGGTATGCCGCAACCCGCAGCGGGGCGTATCGAAACCCAAATTGGGCGGCATAGCACCAACCGCACGAAAATGGCCGTGCTACCGTCTGGCGGGCGCGACGCCATCACCGATTACAAAACCCTTAAAACCTTTGGTTTGATGGCCAGTCTGGTTGAATGCCGTCTGCAAACCGGCCGGACCCATCAAATTCGCGTGCATATGGCGCATATACAAAATTGGTTGGTGGGTGACCCGGTTTATGGACGGCCGTCGGTGGCGCGTTTCCTCAAGTTGCATAAAGCATCCCCCGAGGTCGCGGCGGCGCTGGGCGGCTTTCCGCGCCAGGCATTGCATGCAGCACAGCTTGAATTTATCCATCCGCTCAGCCACAATAAAGTCCGGCTCGAAGCGCCGCTGCCAGCCGATATGCAGGCGCTGCTCGACACTTTGCACAATATTTAACCAAGGTAGCCCACCGATGAGCAATATTGACGACCAGGCTGTGCAGTTAAAAGCCTCGTTTGGCCAACGCGCCGACGTCAAAAAGGGCGAAGAGGTCAACCTTAACCAGATCGATCCAGGCCTCAAGCGCGTTATCGTCGGTCTTGGTTGGGATGCACCCGAAGAACAAGAAGGCTTGGCCGTCGACATTGACGCCAGCGCCTTTTTGCTCAACCGCGATTACCGCGTACGGCAGGATACCGACTTTGTTTTCTACAATAATCTAAGCGGTGAAAACGGCGCTATCAACCATTGGGGCGACAACGTCACCGGCGCCGGTGAGGGCGACGACGAGGAAATCGAGATCAATCTTGAAATCCTGCCCTTCGACATCGAAAAAATTTCCTTTACCGTTAGCATCCACAACGCCGAAGAGCGCAAACAGAACTTTGGTATCGTCAAAAACGCTTTCATCCGCATCGTCAACCAAGACTCCGGGGTTGAGTTGGCGCGGTTTGACCTCAGCGAAGACGCCTCCGAAGACAATGCCATCGTCTTTGGCGAGCTGATCCGCGAAGGTATTCAGTGGAAATTCCGCGCGCTGGGCCACGGCACCACCGGCGGGCTTTACCGTCTGGCCCGCGATTTTGGCGTTAACGTCGCGCCCAATTAATTAACATAAAAAGAAACTTCATTACGTGCCCGACGACCTGGGCGCAAGGCTGTTGCGAAGGGGCGTAAACAGGGCTTCAATTGGTCCTCTTTACTTGACAAAAGGGGTGGCAGCCCCCACTTTCGATTGCAATTCAACTTAAACTTCTCCACACGAAAGGGCTTTCCACATGCTGACCATTGGCCAGAAATTTCCCCAATTTGACCTGACCGGCGTTGTTTCGTCGGACCAAAAAGACGCCTTCAAGCAGATCACCAATGCCACCTATAAAGGCAAATGGCTGGTCGTTTTCGCCTGGCCCAAAGACTTCACCTTTGTCTGCCCGACCGAAATCGCCGAATTCGGCCGCATGAACCGTGACTTCCAGGACCGTGACACCCAGGTTCTGGGCCTGTCGACCGACAGCGATTTCGTTCACCTGGCCTGGCGCCAAAACCACAAAGATCTCAACGATCTGCCTTTCCCGATGCTGTCGGATATCAAGCGTGAACTCTCTACCGCGCTGGGCATTCTCAACAGCGAAGCGGGTGTGTGCAACCGCGCCACCTTCATCGTCGATCCCGAAGGCGTCATTCGCTATGTCGCGGTCAACGACCTGAAAGTCGGCCGTAATGTCTCAGAAGTCATGCGCACCCTGGATGCGCTGCAAACCGACGAGCTGTGCCAATGCAATTGGCAAAAAGGCGAAGACACCCTGAAAGCAGCTTAAGCTTTCCTGTGTTGACGCGAAGAACCAAGCGGCGGGCGCCATGATGGCCCCGCCGTTTTTCTTTGGCACATTGCAGCAAAATATTACGTCAATCGCGTTATATAAAATAAATAAAAACAAGGGGCCTACGCATTTTTAAAGGTATTTCGTGCTAAAACAAATGCACGTATTTCTCGGGGAAAAACCATGGCTGTATCCAAAAAGCAAAAAAAACCGGCGGCAAAAAAAGCACAGACCAAGCCCGCGGCTGTCAGCCTGGGCGACAAAGATTATTTGACGGCCATCAAGTCATTAATACCCGACCATGATACCGAACGTTTGAAGCCTGCTGAATTACAAACGATTGCCGCCACCATGCGCGGGGCGGCGCTGCTGCGCAAAGCGGGGCAACCGCATGTCCATCTGATTGACGGCGACGGGCATACGGGGTTTGTCACCGTCCATGATGATATGCCTTTTATCATCGATAGTCTGACCGCCGAAATTGGCAGA
The DNA here is from genome assembly GCA_027483355.1 of Alphaproteobacteria bacterium. Taxonomy (GTDB): domain Bacteria; phylum Pseudomonadota; class Alphaproteobacteria; order Micavibrionales; family UBA2020; genus JAEXMB01. Next base: position 8,137 of record JAIXUW010000138.1, on the reverse strand, counting down.
CATGGCTATCAAATCGATCTTTTATTGCACCCGGTTCTCTATGTGCGCCGCGACAAAGCGGCCGTACCCGTGTTTACGTCCGCTGCCAACCAAGATGGCAAGACAGGGGCGGAATCGCATGTTTATATCCAGCTTGAACAGCAGCTTTCCCCTGATGCCGCTGTGTCGCTGTCCAATGCGTTGTTGCAGGTGCTGCATGATGTGCGCCTTGCCACCAGCGATTGGCGCGCGATGCTGGCGCATGTGCGTGATATTCTCGAGGTCGAGGGCCGCGATCAGGCCGCCGCCGACGAAGACCGCGAAGAGGGCCGCGCTTTTCTGGCCTATATGCGCGACAACAATTTCACTTTTTTAGGCTACCGCGCCTATCGTTTCGTCGAAAAGCAGGGCCGCACTGTATCCAAGGCCGTCGCGGGCAGCGATCTGGGGATTCTTAAAAAGCCCGGCAAAATTTATTTCGATGATGACAACGGCTCGCCGGAGGCAGAAGCCCTCTCGATTGCCCGCTGGCCGGTCATGGTCAGCAAGCTGATCGATGAATATTCAACCGTGCATCGCCATGTGCCGTTGGATGTGGTCAGCGTACGCATGGTGGACCGACAAAACCGCGTCATCGGCATGCACGTCTTTGTCGGCCTGTTTACCTCGTCGACCTATTCGCGCCGCACGGTCGATATTCCCATCGTACGCCAAAAAGTACGTGAGGCCATTGCCGCCGCTGCTTACCGTCCGGGCTCGCATGATGCCAAGGCGTTGGAACATATCCTGGAGAAAATGCCGCGCGACGAATTATTGCAGGCGCCCTTCGAAGAAGTGCAGGAACTGGCCCGCGGCATCTTGCGCCTGCAGACCAAGCCGCGCATCGCTTTGTTTACTCACCTCGACCCGATGAAGCAGTATATGTCGTGCCTGGTTTATGTGCCGCGTGATCGCTATAACACCCAATTCCGCATACAAACCACCCGCATCCTCGAGGCGGGCATCAATGGCCGCGTCACCAATTACTTCACGTCGCTGGATGACAGCGCCCTGGCCCGCCTCCTTTTTACCGTCCGTCTTGATACGCCAGAGCCACAGTTCGACCGTGCTGCCCTTGAACAGCAATTGATCGATATGGGCCGAGAATGGCATGAAAAACTGCGTGCCGTTTTGGTTGAGCGCGAAGGCCGTGCCAAGGCCGCACAACTGACCGCCGTCTATGGCCGTGCCTTTACCACCGCTTATCACGAGTCGATTCATATCGATAACGCAGTCCACGATATTCGTCAGCTGGAAATTTTGCGCCAGCAAGACGACCCCATCCGCCTTGAGCTCTATCGTCTCAACGATGCGCCCGCCCATCAATACCGGCTGAAAGTCTATAACCGCGCCCATCCCGTGCCGCTGTCCCAGATCTTGCCCATCCTCGAGAACATGGGTCTGAAGGCGCAGCATGAAACACCGTTCGAAGTGCGCCCCGCCGATGGGGCCGAGCCGATCTGGATCCATGACTTCGCCCTGACCGGTGCACCCGATCTGGCGCTTGAGGTCATCAAGCAGAATTTCGAAGAAACCTTTGTAGCCGTATGGCGCGGCCGTGCCGAAAACGACGGTCTCAACGCGCTGGTGTTGCTCGTGAACCTTGATTGGCGCGAAGTGCAAATGCTGCGCGCTTATAACAATTATCTGCGCCAGGCCCGCTTTCCCTACAGCCGTCGCTATGTCGAACAGGTTTTGGCGCAATACCCTGCCATCACGCGCGAGTTGACAGCTTTGTTCCATGCCCTGCACGACCCCAAAGGTAAGGGTAAAGCCAATGGTCATGACGATAAGATCGTTGAGATGCTGCAGGCGGTTGACAAGCTCGATCACGACAAAATTTTGCGTATGTTGGTTGTATTGATGCAGCAAACGTTGCGCACCAATTACTACCAACCCAAGCCCGATGGCACGCCGCGCGCGCTCTTGGCTTTTAAGCTCAATAGTCGCCAGATACCTGATCTGCCACTGCCGCGCCCGCACGTGGAGATTTTCGTCTATTCCGCGCGAGTCGAGGCTATTCACTTGCGCGGGGGCGAGATTGCCCGCGGCGGTATTCGCTGGTCGGACCGTCTGGATGATTTCCGCACCGAAGTGCTGGGGCTTCTCAAGGCGCAGATGGTCAAGAACACCGTCATCGTGCCGGTGGGCGCCAAGGGCGGGTTCGTCGTGAAGCAGCCGCCAGCCGAAGGTGGGCGTGCTGCCTATCTGCAAGAAGGCGTCGAATGCTATAAGCTTTTCGTACAGTCACTCCTTGATATCACCGATAATATCGTGGCCGGCAAGATCGTTCGTCCCAAGCATGTCATTTGTCACGATGAGGTTGATCCTTATCTGGTGGTAGCGGCTGATAAAGGCACGGCAACTTTCTCTGATACGGCTAATAGTCTCTCGCTGGCGTCGAACTTCTGGCTAGGCGACGCTTTCGCCTCGGGCGGCTCGGCGGGCTATGACCACAAAAAGATGGGCATTACCGCCAAGGGTGGCTGGGAGTCGGTGAAACGCCACTTCCGTGAATTGGGCAAGGATATTCAGCGCGAAGCTTTCACCGTGGCTGGTGTCGGGGATATGGGCGGTGACGTTTTTGGCAACGCGATGTTGCTGTCGAAGCATATCCGTCTGGTGGCGGCGTTTAACCATGTACATATTTTCCTTGACCCCAATCCGGATGCGGCCAGCAGTTTTGCAGAACGGCAGCGTTTGTTTGATACACGCGGAGGCTGGGATCAGTACGACAAAGCGCTGATTTCTGCGGGTGGCGGCGTGTTCGAGCGCAGCGCCAAGACAATCAAACTGACAGCACCTGTCAAAAAGCTTTTGCAGCTTTCGGTTGATACTATTACACCCGATGAATTGATGCAGGCCATCCTTAAAGCGGACGTCGAGTTGATGTGGTTTGGCGGTATTGGCACCTATATCAAATCGTCAAAACAAAGTCATGCCGATGCCGATGACAAGGCCAATGACGCGCTCCGCATCGACGGCCGCGATCTGCGTGCCAAGGTGCTGGGCGAGGGTGCCAATCTGGGCATGACTCAGCTGGGCCGTATCGAATATGCCACCGTCGGCCATGACGGCCGCGGTGGGCGCGTCAACACCGACTTTATTGACAACTCGGCCGGTGTTGATTGCTCCGACCATGAGGTGAATATCAAAATTCTGTTGGCTGACGTCACGCGACGCCAGGGTATGACCCTGCCGCAGCGGAACAAGCTGCTGGAGAAAATGACCGACGACGTAGGGCAATTGGTGCTGAAAGACAACTATCAGCAGACCCAGGCACTCAGTTTTCAACAAGTGCTGGCGCCGGAACAAATCAACCTGCACCTTGATTTCGTGCGCCAGATGCAAAAGACCGGGCTGATCAACCGTCAGCTTGAAGGTCTACCCGATGATGAAGGTTTTGGGCGTATGGCGCGCGAAGGGCGTGGCTTGAGCCGACCTGAGCTGTGCGTTTTGACGTCCTATGCCAAGATTGACCTGTTCAATCAGGTGCTGAAAACGACGATTCCCGATGATACGGCCTTGCGGTATCTACTGGTCAATTATTTCCCGCCCGCATTACGCGATTACAAAAAGGAAATCGACGCCCATAAACTCAAGCGCGAAATCGTCGCGACCGAAGTGGTGAACACCATCATCAACCGCATGGGCCCGGTATTTGTGACTTCGCGCATGGAAAAAACCGGCGCTACCGCAGAAGAAGTGGTGCGGGCTTTCCTGGTGGTCCAGCAGATTTATGATGTCGAAGGACTGTGGTCCGCGATCGAGGCTCTCGATAACAAAGTCGCGGCGACGACGCAGCTGGCTGCGCTCAATGAAATCTATGTCATCGTCAAGCGTGCGGTGACGTGGTTCTTGCGCTTTGCCGATCTAAAGGGCGATTTGGCGAAGGTCACCGCCCGCTTTCAGCCGGCGATTGAAACCCTGCGCCGTAATGTCGAACGTGTGCTGCCCCCGGCGGGGTCTGCCAAACTGGCGACCAGTCAGGCTTATTTTGAAAGCCTGGGCCTGCCGGGTGACTTGGCCGCCGAGATGGCGGTGTGCAAACAACTGGCGGCTGCCGCCGATATCGTGCAAATCGCCAGCTACGGCAGCGCGAACGTTGAAAAGGTTGCCCATGATTACTTTACCCTGGGCGAAACACTGGGCTTTGAATGGCTGCGCGCCCGCGCCCATGACCTGAAAACCGATAACTCGTGGCAGGCGAGGGTCAAAAGTGCTGTGCTGGATGACCTCTATCATCATCAGGCGACTTTGACCGCTGCCCTCTTGCCTAAATCGGGTAAATCAAAAACGCCCCCTGCGGCTGGTATCCCCGCGACGCTTCTGACGCAAAGCGAACAGCTGATCGACGAACTGCGTCATCAGGAAAGCGTGCGACTGGAAATGCTGGTGCTGGTGACGCAGCGGCTGGGTCAGATGGTCAGCGCGGTGCATTAAACCCGTTAAGCGGCTTTTTACAAGGCCAGCATCACGACCACCAGCAGTCCGAAAAGGGCGTTACTGCGAAAGATGGCAAGGCTGCTGGCGGGGCTGGCCGGATCCCATGTTTTCATCTGCCAGAAGGCGTGACCGACCATGGGCAAAATGAGCAGCCCGGTCAGAATGCTGGCACCCGCCAGATATTTCGCCAGCACGAAGCAAACAATTGCTGCTGCCAGAAAATACTGCACCCATTGCCGCGCGGCATCACCCAGCCGTAAGGCAGATGATTTGATGCCCGCCTGCGCATCATCTTCGATATCCTGATTCGCATAGATGGTGTCGTAGGCAAGGGTCCACAAAATACCCCCTGCATAAAGCACAAAGGCTGCGGGTGCCAGGGTACCGGTGACCGCCGCCCAGCCCATCAGTACCCCCCAGTTAAACGTCACACCTAAAAACAACTGCGGCCACCAGGTGATGCGCTTCATCAACGGATAGGCAACGATCAACGGCAGGGCTAAAAGGCCCAGCCAGATACACAACGGCGGCAACAGCAGCAAAAGCCCTAGCCCTGCCAGTAGCAGCGCCAATAAAAAGATAAAGGCCTTAGTTCGGCTGATCAGCCCGGCCGGCAGGGGGCGTACCCGTGTTCGCGTGACGGCGGCATCGAGGTTATGGTCCCACAGGTCATTGATGACGCAACCCGCGGCCCGCAACAGAAAGGCGCCGATGCTGAAAATGATCAGCAGAAACGGGTTGATGCCCAGCACGGCCTCGTCCGCCAGCACCAGCGACCACACGCAGGGCAGCAGTAAAAGCCACACACCGGTGGGTCGGTCAACCCGCGCCAGCGCCAAATAGGGGTGCCAGCTGGCGGGTGTTTTGCTATAGATAAAGTGCCGGGTGTTCATATCGCTCATAAACCCAGCATAAACGCATCAAAGGTTTTTGCCAATGACCGCCGACGATCTCTATAGCCGCACGCCGCGTGTCTACGTTGAAACAGCACTTGCCCAAAGCGCTGTCATTAGTCTGGCCGAGGGGCAGGCGCATCATTTGCGCCAGGTGCTGCGCTTGGCCGATGCCGCCCACGTCCGTGTCTTTAACGCCGGCGACGGTGAATATGCGGGGCAGCTGCGCTTTGAGGGCAAGCGCGGCGCTGCCGTTCTCATAAACACACAACTGCGTTTGCCACAACCCGGCGCCGATATCTGGCTGGTCGCCACGCCGCTGAAAAAAGACGCCTTCGATATGATGGTCGAAAAAGCCAGCGAATTGGGGGCGGCCCGCTTTGTGCCCGTCATCACCGATCACACGGTCGTCCACCGCGTCAATAGTGAACGATTGATAGCGCAGGCGGTTGATGCTGCCGAACAGTGCGAGCGTTTGGATGTCATGCAATTTTCGGATCTCGCGCCCCTCGCCACCGTTTTAAAAAGCTGGCCCACCGATCGCCGGCTTTTTGTAGCGCTCGAGCGGAGCGCTGCCCCCCCTTTTTTACAGGTGCTGCACGCCCGCCCAGCCACGCCCGCCACCCCGCTGGCGGTATTGGTGGGGCCGGAGGGCGGCTTTTCTGCGGCTGAGCGGGCGCAGCTTCTGTCCCTTCCTTTCGCGGAGCCGGTATCCCTGGGGCCAACGATTCTGCGGGCAGAAACGGCCGGTTTGGCCGCTTTGGCTGTTTTAGGTGGTTTTTTACAGGGCCACGGCGTTTAAAACGGCCTAAAAAAGCAATTTCTTTGACATAACCGCAGAGAGCATCGTATCTTTTTGCCAAGCCATGGCTGAACCGGGGGTGATTCCCCGTGGCCGCCAGCGACACTTGTAAAAGCGATCATGCCCCATGTCCGGACCCGGAAAGAAATCAGCCAAACCGATCACCTGCAAAGGTGACCTGATTGCGTGGTTCGAACAAGGCGCAGTACCCGCCGGCAAAAAGCTGCTGGGGGTGGAACACGAAAAGCCGCCGTTTTACCTGCGCGATCATACGCCGGTGCCTTTTCAGGGGGCAGCGCGGCGCAAAGGTATCGCCGACTTTATCGCGGCGATGATTGACGATCACGGCTGGGATGCCGGCGAGGAAGAAAACGGCATCATCGTCGATATTCGCAAGAACAACGTCAGCTGGACTTTCGAGCCTGCCTTGCAGATGGAAACAGGCGGTGCCCCCTTGCGCAGCGTGCATCAGATAGCCCGTGAAACCGACCGGGTGATGAAAGAGTCTATCGACGTATGCCAGCAAATGGGTATCGGTATGCTGGCGCTCGGCTACCACCCGACCCATACCGCGGCCAATTTGCCGTCGATGCCGAAATCACGCTATCAAATGATTGGCAATTATATCCAAGCCAATGGTTTTCACACGGCAGCTGATATGGTTGCCTGCACCGCCACCGTCCAGGTTAATTTGGGCTACGGCTCTGAGCAGGAAATGGTCAAGATGCTGCGCGTCAGCCTTGCTTTGCAGCCGATCGCTGCCGCCCTTTTTGCCAATTCACCATTTGCCGCCGGCCGCGACACCGGGATGCAGAGTTACCGCAGTCATTTGATCCGCGACAACATGGGTGGCCGCTATGGCTTTATGTTGCCGATCGCATTTGACGAGGGCTTTGGCTTTGAAATGTTCGTCGATTACGCGCTGAAAGAAATGCCACTGATGGGTATTTACAAGGGCTGCGCGTTTCTTGACGCGGGTGGGCGACCCTTTCATGAATTCATCGACGGTAAGCTGGCGGCCGCCCCCGGCCAGAAAGCCACCCTGGCCGATTGGCAAAATCACCTGAACACCATCTGGTCTGAAGTGCGCCTGCGCCGTTTCCTGGAAATGCGAGGTGCTGACAACGGCCCGGTTGAGATGATCAAGGCGCTGCCCGCTTTCTGGGCAGGGCTGTTGTACGATCCGCAGGCTTTGGATGACGCTTATGAAATGATCCGCGACTGGACAGAAGGCCAGCGCGACTATTTGCGCGCCCAGACGCCGGTGACAGGTTTGTACACCCCTTTCATGGGCACGACGGTGCAGGACATAGCTAAAAACGCGCTGGCATTATCACAGGCGGGCCTGCAGCGTCGCGGCCTTCTCGATGCCAAAGGGAATGACGAGAGTATTTATCTAGAGCCTCTGCACGCCATTGCCGACAGCGGAGTGAACTGGGCAGAGCATCTGCGTCGCCGCCTGCAGGGCGAATGGAACGGTGATCTGACCAAGGTTTTTAAGGCAATGAACTACGCCAATGCCCCCAGCCTCCTAAGGGATAGCAGTTTCAGGCCCCTACCTGCCCAAAGTATTGGCGTGCCGCGGCGATAAGTCTTAAATGACAAAGCCAAACGTGGCGGCGATGCAGATAAAGCTGGTCACCACAATCACGCCCCAGGTCAGCCGGGTGCCCAGCTGGCGTAAGGGGTGACGACCGGATGGATCTTTCAAGCCTTTGAGATGAACCAAACGTGCCACCAGCAGCGTGATACCCAGGGCGTGCAAAACAGCGGGGGCGGTGTCTTGCGCCTCGGCCAGTGCCATCAGCAGCAAGGCCATCGGCAGATATTCGACCAGATTGCCAACGGCACGCGTGGCCGCCGCCATTTCGCTATGGCCTTCTTCTTGCATGCGGTTGGTTTGATATTTGCTGCGCAGGCCCATGATACGCCATTGCAGCAGCACCAGTAAAAGACCCAGAATAGCGGCGTAGAGCGG
>JAIXUW010000077.1 GCA_027483355.1 Alphaproteobacteria bacterium | reverse complement strand
CCTTGGCGAGAAGCCTGGATAAAGGGGCTTCCGCTATCGCTACAGCCCCTTTATCCAGACCACCACAACCACAAAATCCTAACTTATCGGCTGGACTCTAAATTGGGGGTTGACCACTGTCCGATTGATGAAGTCTTTAAAGTATGACAGCGACACAGTAAATATGTCGAGTTACGATATAACAGCAATCGCCTATAATATTGACTCCCAATATTTGTCTCTTGGAAGAGATATGGATTTGGCGTTAGTAGAAGTGTGTACGCAATACTGCCTTATGCTTATTGGCAATGACCATATTCGAAATTCAATTATGGTTCCCGACGGGCATCGAGCTGTATTCTCAACGGGACACGCCACGCTTGACGGTCTAGCTCAATTAACACATGAGTTAGTTGCTTTGCGCAATGACATCATGAAAGAAAATGAACGTTCATTCACCAAGCTGTCAGAGGCTAGAGTTGAATATTAATGCATAGATATATTAGGTATAGATGAAGGCACACCTAGCATGCGCCCATTTATCTCAATACCTTAGTCTTCGAAATGTGATATCCCGGTTAAAATTACCTATTAGAAATCCGTACTTCTTTCGCGATGAACTTTTTCATGATTTCTTGATGCAGCCAAATATTCATAGGGCCTGAACCATCAAGAGGTCCAGTATATCCCCATTGCTGGGCAAGCCTTTTGCGTGCCCCCAAGCTGCTGTCCATACCCAAGGCTTTCATTAGATCTACAACTGATACGTCGACATTTAGTTTCTTGCCAAATTGATTGACCTTCTCTTCAAGAGCGGCCTCGACGTCAAATATTATCGAAGGTGCATAGTCTTTAGGGAACAGCTTACTCTGGGCAGTCCAAGCTATATCCTCACGATGAGATACTTTATCTAGGTCAAAAAGTAGTGCTTGAGGCTCAGGATACCCCTCAACATAATATTTCACTTTAAGTTGAAAATCTCCATCCTCTTTTTTAGATCTGATAGACAGTACCGCAAGACTACGATTACAAAAGTGGTGGCTTATTTGTGAACTATAAGTATTTTTCCTTCCTAGCGCTGCTGTTTTTGTTGCATGTCTATAGACAGCCTCCAACACCCAGTTGAAAGGTACATACGCAACAGAGCTAGCAGTGATGTGTGGTATGGATGAACGTTTAGCGTGGTTCATATCGCTTGAATAAATATTTGCATAGCCTGCAGTGTGAATATCACCGCTTAAAATGACCACGTTCATGGGATTTTGAGGTGCGTTTTGCAGACCAAACAAATAGTCCAATACTTCATCTGTTTGTTCTGCATTCTCAGGCGCGCCCCATGAATCTCTGATGTCATCCCGAATGTCTCCGAGAGTATCATAGAATTTTGCTCGCATACCCTTTCCCCATTTAGGAAATGAGGTAAGGAAATCAACGATGCGTAAAACCCAGCCCCAATGCCTTGCAAGCAAGTCATCGATAACGGGGCTTCCATGTGAAAAAACAACAGGGCTTATTACAAAAATACCCGATAGCTCTGATTTATTGCTTTCTACCCAATTCTTAACTCTATCAAGCTGCTCTTTTTTAAGAAGGCGTGCTTTTCTAAGGTTACGATTTGTTCGCAGGTCGAGCGCTATAAAACCAAAGCGCCCCACCCTAAAACAAAAGTCATAACCTTCTTCTGTGGGGTTCTTAGCTAGCGCATCTGGATTGCGGCTTGCCTGCATAATGGAGAAGGATTTAGTGGCGGATTTAAAGAGGCTCTTCCATTCTGCATTAAACTCGTCTGTTTCTCCGATAAATGACTCTAGTGCAGATCCCCATCCATCCATGATATCGTGATCATCCCAAATCATGACGGCCGGCAATCTGCATAACACTCGACGATAATAAGGATGGCTCCAAAACCTTCGATAGGCCTCTAGATAAAGCCCAAGACGCAAGTTGTCGTCTTTCTCTTGTAAGATTTTATCACGCCATCCGTCGGCATAGACTTGATCGCCCCCCAGAATTGCAAAACGAACCTTCTTATTGCTTTCTCCAGAGATAATCTGAGGTATGTCTGCCCAGACAGCATGCCCTTCATGGCCGTCTTCATGCGCTACTGTGGGGTTGTGGCAGCTCATCACGATGAAATCGATCTGCTCGTTAGGATCTTCTGGCAAGGTCCAGAAGTAGAGATCCCGTTCATTTAGCCCTTGCAAATTGAGCGGGATCGAATGGGCGGGATTGGTCCAAAGCTTGTAATAATACTTCTGGTTCGGCTTAAGATTATTGATAGTTACACAGTCGGTAAAAAGCTTTTCCTCATGAAAGTTAAGCTCTTCCTGTGCAATGGATGAGGATTCCATCTCGTCGTGAATTGTAACGTAAGTCTTAGCATTTGATGATTGCAGGTGCAGCCAGACTTTTACACTAGTCGTGGTCACATGGCCCAAAAATGGTCCTAATAAATATGAAGTATCTGCTTGTACGCTCATTTCGAGTGTCCTATTCGTTGAATGCGGTCTTTGCCTTGCAAGCGCTAATGAAATCTTTTTTCTCTGCTGGCCATAAATCGCTGGCCTGCTCTTTTTCTAAAGATTTTTGCTTGTCCTTCGGCAGAACGGTTAAAAAGTCGATGCCTGTCAGTTCTTCAATTTCATCAATCGTGGTCAAGTATCTCGTATGATCATAATTTTTATTTAGGTACCCAGCACCTACTTGAGGGTAAATAAAAGCAAGAGCATCTGGGGTGTTTTTGTTAGCGCCCGCACTCAAGACAATTTTAAAAAGAGCTTCAGGAATCGCGATAGGAAAATCTCCAGTTTTGCCAAGGCGACCATATGCATAGCGATCTACGAATATAGGGCCTGTAATAATCCATACCGAACCATACTTCTGCGCCCATGCCGCCGTGAGGTTCTCAAGATCGAGCCAGATACCGGCATTGAAAGATTGTCTTTGAGGTACAGCATTGTAAAAAGTATGTGTATTCCAAGCTGCTGCTGGATTTAAGCGTTCAGCATGAACTTTTGCAGCTAGATGCCCTCTAACAAACCAATCGGGATGCGCTTTACGAAATTCTTTGGGATAGCTATAGCTACTATCGGTCGACATGATGCCTTGCTGATTAAGAGCTTTGTCTGTGATCCATTCGCTAGGGCGTGCAAAAGTTTTAATACATTTTTGATCAAATCTTTTAATCTCGTAGGCGACCCATTCGGGTACACCCAACGCATCAGGACTTCCGTCTCCATCGTCATCATCTAAATCATCGAAGCTAGACGTATAAGCTGTGAATTTTCTTATAATCCCATTACTCTGGGTCCCCCACTGACCCGCCCCCTATAAATGAGTCCAGGAATAGCTACGGTAATGCTATCCATAACGGGCTTTTCAAAGGAGGTGCGGGATATGGCACGCAAGCATTTTACGGCGGAGCAGATTATCGG
>JAIXUW010000027.1 GCA_027483355.1 Alphaproteobacteria bacterium | reverse complement strand
TTGATCGGTCAGCACGAAACCGGCGGCCTCCGGCAGGTGGTGGTCAAGGACGGTAACCTGGCGCTGACGCGTCTTACCCCCACAGCCGAGGGGGGCGTCAGCGGCGCTGCCTGGGCTGAAGAGGTTATTCGTGAATTCAGGGCGACGATGACCTATATCTCGCGCTTTGGGTATAGTCCTGATGATGGTATTGACGTGGTGATCGTTTCCGATGAAATCTCACGTCAGTTCTTTTCAGCAGCTGAGCTGGGTATTGAACGATTTCGCTGTATCGCTGTCAATGATGCGCTCAAGCTTATTAGTGCCAAGTCTTTTGGCCTCGAAAAGACCAATTATGCCGATGGTCTACACGCCGCTTGGAGCGCCAAGAAACGCCAGTTGCGCCTGCCCATTCGCGTCTCCTCGCTGCATCGGATCATGGCGCCGCGGTTGGCCGCGCAAGCTGCCTCGCTCTTTCTTTTCTTTGCGGCTCTGGCGCTTACCTATATGTCCTTCAGTGCAGTGCAGGAAAATTATATTCTGGCGCAGGAGATCGAACAGCGTCAAACCGCGCGCAGTATGCTGGAGCGTGAGTTGGAGGAAGAGGCCAAGATTTTTGATACGCTTCCTATCAAAGCCGATCTTCTGCGTGGGACGCTGAATATCAAGGCTATGCTCAGCGAAAACACGGTGCCGGTCGACGGGGTGATGACGCGCCTTAAGACAGCACTTGGTGATGATGTTCAGATCAGCGAAATTTCCTATGAACACGAGCCATCAGCGCGGTTGCCGTTGGGTAGAGCTAATGTTAATGCAGCGGCCGCGGCAATTCCACCGGATGCCGCTACGGCGCGTGGGACTGTCCGTATCGGGTTTAGTTTTTATATGCTCGAGGATATCCCCCTCGAGCAGAAGGTCAATCGCGCGGAAAGTCTGCAAAAAGCTCTGCAGCAAAGCTTTCCTGGCTATAAGGTGACCATCGTCTCACAATTCGGCCGCGTCGATCGTGAAGGGAGCTTTCAAGGTAATCTTACTGGCGAGCAGAGCCAATCCACTTCGCGGGAAGAAGCTCAAATATCGCTGGAGGGGCCCCCGCTATGATTAAGCTTCTCGGCTTTCGCCGTACTCTTATTTTGGGCATCATCCTGGCGGTGAACGTCATTTTGTCCTGTGTTTATTTTTTATGGGCGGCCCCTGCTACGCAATCGCTGAATAATGAATTGAATGGTTTGCGTAGCCAGATCTCTGGATTGCAGACCAACATCCAGAACACCAAGGCCGATATGCAATTTCTTCGTGAGAACATTGCTACCTATGAAAACTATCTGGCTCAAGGATTGTTTCAGGAACAAGATCGTTTCGGCATGAGCCGAGCGCTGGAACAGATCAAAACGGATGCGCGTATCCAAGGGTTCTCTTTTGCCGTTGGTAATATAAGCGAACTGGAGAATATCGATGCGCAAACGGCGGGTAAGCGGCTTTTGCACAGTCGCGTCACCATCGACAACGTGTCATCACCTATCGATATCAACTTCTTCGATATGTTGGCGTTGATCGAACGACAATTCCCCACGCATGCGCGCATTCACAGCTTCAAGTTGGGTCGCGTGGGGGCGTTGACCCCCGAGATATTGGCGCAAGTGGGCCAGGGACCATTTTCGTTGATCAGCGCCGAAGTCGTCTTTGACTGGCTTTCTTTGGGTGACCTCCAGCAGCCCGATCCGGCCGCCAACCCCGTCACGCCAGGGGGGTTCTGATGCGCCTGAGTATCTCTGTTATATGCCTGCTGACAGGTCTGTTGATCGGAGCGGTGCCCACGATGGCTCAACAGCTAGACCCGACGATTGCTAGTCCTGCTTCACCGCTCGCTGCCCCACCCGCCGATACGGTAGCGGTCGTGGAAGGGGCTGATCCCGCAGCGCCACTGAAGGGTCTCACGGGCCGTATGTTGCTGCCCCGCGATGCTTTCAGCCCCGATGGCGCGCCAGTCACCGTAGAGGTCTTGGCTGCGCGCTCGTTATTATTCACACCTACAGAGGTCGGCTCGATTGTCACGACGCTGATGCGGGTCAATCGTCGCGCCGTCGCTGACCCAGAGGCACCACCCGCCGGGCCGGATGAAAATGGCTTGCTGCCTGGCATGCCGGGCTATGTGGAGCCACTGTCTGAAGAAGCCGTGCCAAGCTACCCGCCTATTCCAACCAAGCGCACAATTACCTTGTCCGGTGTATTGCTGCGCAAGCCCGGTGACTGGGTGGTCTGGTTGAATGGACACAAACTGGTGCCGGGGCAATTGCTGCCCGAAATCGTCGGGATGAGTGTCGAGCGTGACCGCGTGCATCTTAAATGGTTTGATATCGGTCTTGGTAAAGTGATTAGTCTGACATTGCGCCCTAATCAAACCTACGATGTTACCAGCGGCCTGTTGTTATCAGGCGAGAGGGTTGAGTAATGGCCATGCCAGCCTTGAGTATTAAAAATGTTACCGCCGATTACGGACAGGGTCCGGTTATTCGGGATATATCGTTGGATATTAGCGCGGGTGAAACGGTTGGCTTGATTGGCCTTAATGGGGTTGGCAAGACGACACTCATTAAAATCATTCTGGGTCTGATGCAGGCCGTCAGTGGCAGTGTCGAGATTTTTGGCGCGCAGGTCACCGATCCCGCTTCTAAGCAGAAGCTGGCCTATCTGCCCGAAAAATTCGAGCCGCCAAGCTTTTTATCCGGTACCGAGTTTATTCGCTTTTCGATGTCGCTCTACGGCAAGACCGCCGTTGACGAGGCCGTTTTGCAAGCAGCCGACCGCGTGGCGCTGTCGCGTGCTGCGCTCAGCCGACGGGTTAATACCTATTCAAAAGGGATGCGCCAGAAAACAGGCCTGATGGCAACCTGGCTCACGGAATGCCCGCTGCTTATTCTGGACGAGCCGATGAGCGGCCTTGACCCCCGTGCACGTGTTCAGGTTAAAGACGAAATGCTTGCGTGCCGCGCCCGTGGTATGACGTTGTTTCTCAGCTCGCATATCCTAGCGGATATGGATGAGCTGTGTGACCGCGTGGCGATTATCCATGATGCCGGCATGCCGTTTATCGGCACCCCGGCCGAGCTGCGCGCGACCACTGGCCAAGACAGCCTCGAGCGGGCCTTTCTTTCCATCATTGCTGAGTCCAAAAGGGTATATGAGTCATGAAAATTTTCGGTCGCGGTAAGCGAGATAAT
>JAIXUW010000096.1 GCA_027483355.1 Alphaproteobacteria bacterium | reverse complement strand
GTCAATCAGGTGCGTGCCGACAGTCCGGCCGATAAGGCAGGGTTAGAGGTGGGTGATGTGATTACCGCCATTAATGGCGTGGCCGTGCGCGACCCGCAATCGCTGCATTTCCGCCTGGCAGTGGCCGGTATCGGTGCCGAGGTAGAACTGGCCATTTTGCGCCGTACCAAAGCGCAAACTTTAAGCCTTAAGACCATGCGCGCGCCAGAAACACCGCCGCGCGAGACCACCGATATTACCGGTGCCAACCCGCTGCAGGGGGCGACGGTGGCTAATCTCTCGCCAGCGGTGGCACAAGAGATAGATGTCGATGACAGCCTTTCTGGTGTGGTGGTGCTGAAGGCCGAAACCGGTATTGCCCGTCGCATGGGCCTCCGCCGGGGTGATATCATCGCGGCCCTCAATGGCACGCGCGTTCAATCGGTTAAAGAGTTGCTGGCGGTGATTAAACAGCAGGGCAAGCCACCGCGCTGGACCGTGGGTATTCTGCGCAATGGGCAAATTCTCAATGTCGTGGTGGCGGGATAAGCATGAGCGACCTGTTCGGACCAAAAGCGCTGCGCGAGGAAAGGCCGGTTGATCAAGTCGCCGGTGATGCGCCGCGTCCGCTGGCCGATCTTTTGCGACCGCAACGCATGGAAGAGGTGGTGGGACAGGGGCATTTGCTGGCGGAGGATGCGCCGCTGGCGCGGATGCTGGCGCAACACCGCTTATCCTCGCTGATTTTATGGGGGCCGCCCGGCTGCGGCAAAACCACCATCGCGCGATTATTGGCGCAGCATACCGATTTGCATTTCGAAGCGGTTTCGGCGATTTTCACCGGTGTCGCCGATTTGCGCAAAGTGTTTGAAAGTGCGCGGCATCGGCGCACCCTGGGCCGGGGTACGCTGTTGTTTGTTGACGAGATTCACCGTTTTAATAAATCGCAGCAAGACGCGTTTCTGCCGTTTGTAGAAGACGGCACTATCACGCTGATTGGTGCCACTACCGAAAACCCCTCGTTTGAATTGAATGCGGCGCTGTTGTCACGCTGTCAGGTTCTGGTCTTGAACCGCCTGACCGAGACGGATTTGGACCTCTTGCTGCAACGGGCCGAACAGACGCTTAACCGCCCGTTGGCGCTATTGGCAGATGCACGCGCAGCGCTGATTGATATGGCCGACGGGGACGGGCGCTATATGCTGGGCTTGGCCGAACAGGTTTTTCAGGTGCAGAAAAAAGGTGCCCTTGACCGCGCTGAACTGGCCAAACTGGTGCAAAAACGCGCCCCCCTGTATGACAAGGCCGATGACAGTCATTACAACCTGATCAGCGCGCTGCATAAATCGGTGCGGGGGTCGGATGTGGATGCGGCCCTCTATTGGTTTGCCCGGATGTTGGACGGCGGTGAAGATCCGCGTTATCTGGCGCGGCGGATGATCCGCATGGCGGTGGAAGATATTGGTCTTGCCGACCCGCAGGCTTTGCTGCAAACGACAGCAGCGGCCGAGACCTGCGAGCGTCTGGGCAGCCCGGAGGGTGAATTGGCGCTCAGCCAGGCGCTTGTTTATCTGGCGACGGCGCCAAAATCGAATGCGAATTATGTGGCTTACAAGGCGGCACGCGCAGCGGCACGTGAATACGGATCATTGATGCCGCCCAAACATATTTTGAATGCGCCCACCAAACTGATGCAGAACATCGGCTATGGTGATGGGTATCAATATGATCATGACAGCGAAGATGCTTTCTCGGGGCAGAATTACTTTCCCGATGGCATGGAGCGGCAAAGCTTTTATCAGCCACCTGATCGCGGTTTCGAGCGTGATATCAATAAACGCCTGGAGTATTGGCACAAAAAGCGCGCGGAGAAGGGACAATGACCGCCGTGTTTTTGGTTTTTGTCGGTGGCGGTGTGGGGGCGGTGTTGCGCTATCTGGGCGTACAGGCGGCCTTTGCCGTGGCGGGGCTGGGTGCTGCCTGGGCGGTGATGGTGGTCAATGTGGTTGGCTGCCTGTTGATGGGTATGGGGCTGGCTTTGGCTGAACGTGGTATGCTGGGTATGGGCAGTACGGCGACGCAAGTGTTGTTGCTGACCGGTGTGCTGGGCGGGTTTACCACTTTTTCGGCCTTTTCTGCCGATGTGCTGAAAATGGCGCAAAGCGGCGATTATGCCGTGGCGGGTTTGTATGTTTTAGGCAGCGTTGGGCTGTCGTTGCTGGCAGTGGCCGGTGGTTATTATCTGATGACAGGAAGAACAGCATGAGTGACCTTGAAAATATTGTCGTCAGCGAAACTGACGATGGACAGCGCTTGGACCGGTGGTTGAAAAAGCATTTCCCCGGTATTGCGTTTGGGCAGATGCAGAAAATCCTGCGCACCGGGCAGCTGCGCATTGATGGCAAACGCGCCAAAGGTGAAGCGCGACTGGTGCAGGGGCAGATTTTGCGGATCCCGCCTGCTTTACGTGGTATTGGCGTGAAAGAGCGCGAAGGCGTCTCGCCAAAAGATGCCGCATTTATTCAGTCTTTGGTGATTTATAAAGATGACGACCTGATCGCCATCAACAAGCCATCGGGTCTGGCGACACAAGGTGGCAGTAAGATTAGCCGCCATGTCGATGGGATGCTGGATGCGCTTTGCTATGGCCTGCCCGAGCGGCCGCATCTGGTGCATCGGCTGGACAAGGACACCGCCGGCGTTTTGCTGCTGGCACGATCGCCAGCTGCGGCCCGTGAAATGGGGCATTTATTCAAAAGCCGCGATATTCGCAAATATTACTGGGCAGTAACCGTACCGGCCCCGCCCAGCAGCGAGGGTAAAGTGCGCTCGACCCTGGCCAAGGTCGAGGGGCGTGGCGGAGAGCGGATGATGGCGGTCGATGATGACGCCGAAGACGGCAAAATGGCGCTGACCAATTACACTGTGCTGGATAGTCTGGATGACCGCGTGGCTTTCGTCGCCTTCTGGCCGCGTACGGGCCGCACCCATCAGATCCGCGTCCATGCGGCAGAGCTGGGTTGCCCTTTGCTGGGCGATTACAAATACGGCCCCGGCCTTGATGAAACCGTCGAAGACCTGATGGCGGGGCAAACGATGGCGAAGACCCTGCATCTGCACGCGCGCCGGTTGATTTTTCCGCACCCGCGCACCGGCAGCAAGGTAGATATCACCGCCCCGCTGGGGGATGAAATGAAAAAGACCTTTAAGCATCTGGGGTTCAACCCCGATGATAAAACCGACCCGTTCAAGGATGTGGAATAATGACTAAAAAATTCACCATCGCCACGTGGCCGAAGCCTTTACGCTGGCTGCTCTGGGCAGTCATCGGTCTGGTGTTTTTTATGGGCGTCAGTCTGGTCGTCTTGCGTGTGGCCTTTGATCTGGAGAATTACCGCGCGGATATCGAAGCCCGCGCCACCGAGATTGCCGGTAAGCCGGTGCGCATTCTGGGTGATCTCAGCTGGGGCTTGGGCCTGACGCCCACCATCAGCCTGGTAGATGTGGAAGTGGGTGCGGAAAAAACGCCTGATGCGCGTTTTGGCGTCATCCGGGTGGGGGTGCCTTTGGCGACCATCCTCTCGGGTGACCTGACGGGCGGCAATTTGCCGGGACAACTAGATATCTCGATTGATAATCTGCGTTTGCAGGACCGGGTGCTGGGTGATTTTGAGGCGCCGGTCAAAATCGGCCGCGATGCTTTTTCGATTGACCCGTTGGAAGGCGATTTGCCCGGTGGGGGCAGTATCACGGCGGTGGTTAGTTATCTTGATCAAACGCTGAAGGCGGATGCTGAAGCCAGCGGCGTCGATTACGCCATGGTTTTGCCCGGTGCCACCGGTGGTGACATGAAAGGCAAATTGATACTTGAGGCGCGGGGTGCCAATGCTGAAGACCTCTTGAAGGCGATGAACGGCACGGTGTCGCTCTATGGCGGGGCGGGGCGTTTATCGGGCGATGCGATTGGTTTGTGGTCGAATGATGTATTGTCGACCATATTGACAGGGCGGCGTAGTCATACTGACGTGGGTTGTCTGGTGCTGGCCGGTAACATTAAAAATGGCGTGCTGCGCCCATCGCAGGCGGTACTGGATACCGATAGTGCGCGGGTGAGTGCCAAGGGCACGATTGATCTGGCCAATCAACGCTTGAACCTGCTGGTCTCGCCCGCCCCCAAAGAAACGGCGATTGTCAGTCTGGCGACACCGCTTCGCGTCGAGGGCAACTGGAGCAACCCCAACGTCAAACCCGATGGCCGGGCGGTAGTGGAAAAAGCGGCTGGTCTGCTGCTGGGGGCGATTGCGCCGCCGGCGGCGCTGCTGTCGTTCATGGAGCGGGGCGATGACAGTGCCTCGCCCTGTGCCAAGGCACCTGCGTCCCAATGAGCCGTCAGCCGCTGAAAAAATTTTACCAGCTGGCCGAGGCTGGGACAGCGCCGGGGGCCGATGGTGTCAGCCATGTGGTGCGTCTGGATGGCCGTGTGTTGAAAACCCCACTGAAAGAAACGCTTGTCTTGCCGACGGCTGGATTGGCAGCGGCAGTAGCAGCGGAATGGCAGGCGCAGGGCGAATACATCGTGCCGGATACGATGCCGCTCACACAATTGGCCAATACCATGCAGGATAAAGCCGCCGGCCCTGATCGTGCGGCGATGAACGCGGAAGTCTGCAAATACGGTGAAAGCGATCTGGTGTGTTATCTTGCCACCCATCCGCCAGAATTGGTCAAGCGCCAGGAAGATGCCTGGTTGCCGTTGCTGCATTGGCTGGCGGAAGATAAAGCCATTTCGCTCCAGCCGGTGCGCGGGATTCAATACTGCGCGCAAGTACCCGAAGCCTTACAAGCGTTGCAGCGTTATGTGGCAGACTTGCCAGCCGCTGCGTTTACTGCCGCGCAGGCGGTTTTGGGTGCAACCGGGTCGATTGTCATTGCGCTGGCGTTGGCCGATCGCCGTATCACGCCAGAAGAGGCCTATGTCGCTGCCTGCGTGGATGAGCTTTATCAGCTTGAGATGTGGGGCAATGATAGTATCGCCCGTGAACGGTTAGAGCGCATTCGGCACGATGTGACGGGGGCAGCGCGGTTTTTGGCTTTGTGCCGCGACTGATCAGGCCCAGCTCGTGGGGTGGGGAATAGGCTGCTGACGATAGAGCTGCCATAGCCCATGCCCGCAGCGCCAGCACCACCACAGAGCAAAGACGCCCCCCAGTACTGCCATGATGATCAAGTTGCTTTTGGGCTGTTGCGCCAGCAAAAGCTCGCTCATTTGTTCGGGCGTCGAGATGGTACCGTTTACCATGGCGTTCATCAGCGCATCGGTATCCATGGCGGGCAGGGCGGTGACCATGACGGCCAGGGTGATCACGGAAAGATAAACGCCCATGCCAATCCAGAAGGTACGCCGCAGCCACAGATAATGCGTTGCCAATACAGGGTGGCGGTTGCGCTTTTTTAGCCAGGTGAGGAAGATCGCCACCAGCATGATCAGGGTTGCGGTCAGGGTATAGCTGGGGATCAGGGTGATGAGGCCACCGACAAGATACAGCAGGTAGAGTGCCGCCAGATAGGCGAGATCAAAGGTGCCGATAAAATCTTCGTCGGCCGAGATATCATTCATCGGCGGCCGAACAGCTTTTCGATGTCATGGAGTTTCAATTCAACATAGGTGGGCCGGCCATGGTTGCACTGGCCGGAATGGGGTGTGGCCTCCATCTGGCGGAGAAGGCGGTTCATTTCATCGGCATTGAGACGGCGCCCCGAGCGCACCGAGCCGTGGCAGGCAATGGTCGAGCAAATCGCCTGCAGTTTTTCTTGCAGTTTCATGGTGCGGCCATAGGTGACGATATCATCGGCCAGATCGCGCACCAGCTGTTGCACATT
>JAIXUW010000326.1 GCA_027483355.1 Alphaproteobacteria bacterium | reverse complement strand
GTGGTGGGCGTACCGGCAATTTCGCCCGTGGTGGTATTCAGCGTCAATCCCGCGGGCAGGCTGCCGGCGGTCAGGCTAAAGCTGCGCGCTGCCACGCCACCTTGCGCTCGGATGAAATGGCTATAGGCCAGGTTTTGATAGGCCTCCGCCGGGATGGGGGCGGCCGTAATGCGCAACGGGCTATCGGTGCGCCGCACGCAACGGACGCGTATCGAGTTGGTGGTTTTGCCACTCGTGGTAACGACACCAGTCAAAGCCTGTAGGATTGTGGCATTGGCCGTCCCGCTTTCGGTCGATGCCCAATAGCTGGCATTGGCGAAACCACCTAAACCTTTTGACGATAGCTTGAGATAAACCTCCTGCAATTCGGCCTGAGACGGCAGATACCAGTCGCTAAAGCCACCCACCACCAGCTGTTCGCAATAACCGGCCGCCGGGTTGTCGCGGCGGACATCTGTTGCCAGCTGTAACGTATTGCCGATACCGTCGGTGGTCGATGCCGCTTCACTCAAAGCCCCCCCAACTGTCGTCCAGCGCTTGAGAGTGCCATCGGTGGCCCCGCTGCAAGTGGGCGTAAAGGCTGTAACCGGCTTGGTGGCGTCGTTGCCGGCCGCTTCCTGGGCACAGTTGGATTGGGTCACCACCAGATCATAAGTTTCACTGGCAATCGTGACGGTGCCCGCGCACAGACCGCCGCCAAAGGCCGTACCCGACGGCACCGTGCCGCCGTTGCAGGCATCGACCGCTTCAATGGTAATATCAAAAGGCGCCGTCTGTGTGGTCGTTGTGCCGTCTGTTGCACTGACCACGATACCGGTGAAGACACCGGCTACCGTCGGGGTACCACTGATAATCCCGTTGGTCGTGTTGAGGGTCAGACCCGTGGGCAACGTACCACTGACCAGCGCATAGGTGAGCGGCCCCAAGCTTGAACTCGCCGGAATGCGGAAGCGATAGAGAATATTCTGGGTGCCAAGGGCCGGGATAACGGTCGTCTGCATGGTGAGCGCCACACCCGGATTATTCCGCCGTACACAGCGGATATTGCTCGCCCCGGTTTTACCGTTATTGGCAGCGACGCCATTAAGGAAGTTACGCGCCCGGTTTTGCGTCACGCTTTGCTGGGTCGAGCTGTTATAGGTAGCACCGCTAAAGCCGCCCAGATTATTGGCGTGCAGGTTGGTGTAAAGCGCCAGCAACTCGTCCTGCGAGGGCATATACCAATCGCTAAAGCCGCCCAGCGTCAGATGATAGCAATAACCAGCGGCAGCATTCACCCGGCGACCGTCGCCGACCAGGTACTGCGTATTGGTAAGACCATTGGTGGTCGAGTTGGCGGCCTCGTTGGTGACGGTGGCATCAGACCATACCTTGGTGATCGTATCGACAGTCCCGGTGCAGCTGGCCGGGGTAAAATCGCCAGCGGGCTTGGTATTGGCATTACCCGCCGCCTCGTGACCACAACCGGCCACCGTCGCCACCAGATCATACGGCGTGCCGCCGTTGGGCATTTCACCGGCACAAATACCACCGCCATAGGCCGCCCCCGCCACCACTGTATTACCGGCACAGCGCGCCAAACCGGTAATCGTAATCGACAACGGCGGCGTATCCGCCGTATTGGCGGCAGCATCAGTCGCCCGGATCACAATACCCGGATAGGTACCAGGTGTGGTGGGCGTGCCCGACAATACGCCGGTGGCGCCATTAAAGCTGAGCCCCGGCGGCAAAGTGCCGGCGGCCAGACTGAAAACAATACCGCCGGCACTGCTGCTGGCGGTAAAGGTCTGGGTATAAGGCGCGTTTTCAGGGGCAGCAGGCAAGGCGGCGGGCTGGACGATCCGCAACGGTGCGCCGACGCGACGCACGCAGCGCACGCGCAAACTACCGGTTTTATTCTGACCCGACACCACGCCATTGGTCAGATCAATCTGAGTGTTTTGCGTGGTCGAGTTCTGCGTCGACGTCTGATAGGTCGCTGCGGCAAAATTGCCAACACCGTTCAGATACATATTGTTATAAAGCGCCACCGCTTCATCGCGCGAGGGCAGATACCAGTCATCAAAGCCGCCGTATTCCATGTGATAGCAATAGGCCGAGGCCGCGTTCTGCGATTGACTGTCATGCCGCTGCTGCAAGGTATTACCCACCCCATCCGTGACCGAGCCGCCGCCGTCGTTAAAACTGGTGGAATTCGACCAGCGCTTGGAGGTCGCATCGATGGTACCCGGACAGGTTGGCGTGAAGGGCGCACCGGGTTTGCTGGTGGTGGTACCGCTGGGCTCCTGGCCGCAGTTGGCGGGTGTGGTCACCAGATCATAATTCTGCGCGCCAATCGTCACATTGGCAGCACACAGGCCACCCGCATAAGCGGTACCCGTTACCACCGTGCCGCTGTTACAACGCGGTAAACCAATGATGGTGATGGTGAAGGGGTTGGTATCCGACTGGCCAAAGGCGTCACTCGCCCGCACCACCAACCCCGGATAAACCCCCGGTGCGGTCGGCGTGCCAGAAATAACGCCGGTGGTGCTGTTCAAGCTGAGACCCGCTGGCAAGGTACCCGACACCAACGTAAACGTCAGGCTGCCGCCACCACCGGTTGCCGCAATGGTCGCCGTATAAGCGACACCCTCACGGCCATCGGCGGGATTGGGATTAAGGACGATCTGCGGCGGGGTCACGCGCCGCACGCAGCGCACCTGGTGGGCCGCCGTTTTGCTGACGGCCGATAGACCGCCACTCATATCATAGATGTTCGCCGCATTGGCATTCACCTCGGTCGATGACCAATAAGTGGTCGGCGTAAAGCCCAGCAGACCAAACTGACCCAGGTTCTGCCGAAGCGTGTCGAGTTCGTTACGCGAGGGCAGATACCAATCGGTACGCCCATTGAGATCAAGACGGAAGCAATAGGCAACAGCCGGGTTTTGACGCGTCACTTCGGCGAGCAGATTGACTGTATTGGTGATCCCGTCTTCGACCGACGATCCACCCTCCAGCGTGCCATTGGCATCGGCCCAGATTTTGGTCGTGCTGTCGGTGCCGCCACAGGCCGGGGTGAAATAGGCGCTGGGTGCGGTCGAGGCAGAACCCGCCGGCTCTTGCGCACACCCGGGCGGTGAGGCAATCAAATCAAACGTCCCCGCACCAATAGTGACCCGCCCGGCACAGAAACCATCGAGGAACGGATCCCCCAGGGCGACCGTACCCCCCGCACAGCTGGGTACATTGATCAAAACGCCCGACAAATCTGGCGCCGTGAAGGCAAGACTGGCCGGGGTGTTGCCCGCCTGGTCCAGAATAGTGCCGCCATTCAGGTCAATTGCATTGGCCACCACAATACCGGCAGCGGCCAGATCAGAAGCCTGCACGACATACGAGAAAATCAGCGTGTTTGATCCCGCCCCCGAGGCATAGGTCGCATAGCTGGTGGTGGCCCCATAGGTGATCTGCAAACGCGGCGGCGCCGTCACCGCCATAATTTCGCTGAAGGTGACCGAGAAGGAAATCGCCTCCCCCGTCACATAGACGCGGTCGGTGGGCGGTGTGATCGCGGTCAGGGCGGGGGCAGTCGTATCGACAAAGATCGACGCCAGCACAGGTGCGACCGCCGTAAAATTGGTCACGGCCGAGTTGCCGGTTGTGGTGGAGATAATAGTCCCGCCATTCAAATCAATCGTGGTGGCTGCAAAAGCAAGAGGCGTGGCTGTCTGCGGGGCCGCCACGGTCAGGCGGAAAGTTTGCGTGGCGCCCGGCGCTCCCGCCACATAATCGGCATAGTAAGTTGTACCGCTCATATCCAGGGCAAGGCGCGGTGCGCCGGTGACCGTCACCGACTCGCCCCAGGTGACGGTAAAGTTAAGGAGATCACCCGCATTATAAAATCCATTGGCGGGGGCGGCCATCGCTGTCAACGTGGGGGCGGTCGTCGTCTTGGTCACGGTTGTATTAACGCCCACCGCGATGTTACCGGCAGCATCCGTCACAATCAGCACGGCGGTGACAGTCCCGTCGCCCAGGGCGGACAGATCCAGCGTGCGCGCCATCGTGACCCCTGTGGTGCTACCGCTTTCACTATAAGGCGTGCCACCGCCCGAGCTGCTGATGCTGAGGCTATATGTAGCCGGGGTTTCAAGACTGGTCAGATCGACATTCACCGCCGCCGCGTTGGCACTGTTGATCAGGGGGACAGTAAAGGCCACCGCCTGCCCCGCGGGCGCCAGACGGTCCGAGGTGGTGCTGGCCGTGTTCGAGGCAAGGTTTGGTGTACCGGCACCATTCGTCACGCTCCCTGCTTGCACCTGCACCGAGACCAACCCCTCCGCCGCAGGGGTGACAGCCACCTGCCAAGTAATATTATCTACTGTGGTGGGGGCAGCCGCACTGCCATTCATAACCGTCAGATCCGCCGCACTGAAACCAACGATTGCTTCAGAAAAAGTAACTGTAAAAATAATCGGATCGGCGTTGGTCAGCGCCGCCGCTGTATTGACGACCGCCGTCGGCGCGATCGTGGACTTGGGCGATGACCCGGTGCTGGGTGCCCCCGTATTACCCGCCGCATCTGTCACCACCAGCGAAGCGGTAAGCGTGCCGTCATTCAGACCCGACAGATCAAGCGTAACCGGCATGGTGGGCGCCGTCACCGGCCCTGCATCATTCACCGGTGCCCCACCCGCATCGCTGGTGACGGTGAGTGCATAGGTGGCTGCTGCCTCTAGCCCTGTCATGGTGAGATCCGCCGTCGCCGCATTAACCCCGTTGACAGGTGCATCGAAGCTGACGGCATATCCGCTGGGCACCGTCGTATCGACAAAGACGCCCGACAGATCCGCTACCACCGCCGTAAAGTCCGGATCGACCGTATTACCGCTCGGCGTTTCGATCAACGTGCCGCCATTCAAATCAATCGTGGCCGCCGCAAAAGCCAGCGGTGCCGCCGTATCGGGTGCCGCCACGATGTAGCGGAAGGTGAGCGTAGCCGTACCCTGCCCTGCGATGTAATCCGCATGAACCGTACTGCCGTTCATATCAAGCGCCAAGCGCGGCGTACCTGTGCGCGCAACCGCCGTGGCAAAGGTCAGGGTGAAATCAAGATT
>JAIXUW010000276.1 GCA_027483355.1 Alphaproteobacteria bacterium | reverse complement strand
TCCATCAACAGTGCTAGTGACGTTTACAATGGGATAGGACGAGCCAAATCCAAGGAACTCTTTTGATTTGCTAACAGCATACTGAAGAGATCCTGCTAGGTCCCCCATCTAACTGCCATTGCGGCATTTAGTTAATCTCGAGGGAGCGGCGGTTCACGTCGGGCTCAATCGTCGGCACATTGAAGACCGACACGGGCACCTGGGGGTTCGGGGGCTCACTGCGCAGCTGGTAGTTCGCATTGCGCAGAGACTGACCAACCGTGTTCACACCAATCAGCGCACCGGCGGACAGGAAGTTCTTGCCCTTCAGGCTGCCGGTGCCCATCGGGTTCTGCTGCGCCCACACGGAGTTCGCGTCCTTGGGCAGCAGCTCAGAAGGGGTCAGCTGATCACGGGGGTAGCAGCCGGCAGGAGTCTCCGCGCTGCCAAAGTCCGCCGGGCCCGAGGACGGCGTCGGCGCCACCTCAGGCGCATTGCGCACCGCCTGCTCGCGGACGGAGCCGCCCATCGCATTGCCACCCGCCTGGGCGGAATAGTTTGAACCAGCCGACAGCGTGGCCTGGAAAGGCTCACGACGGCTGAAGAAACCGGGCTGAAGATAGGACAGGGCAATTACTGTCACCGCAAGAGCCGCCAGTGCAGCCAACGCCTGAATGCTTCCAGAAGGTGATGCCATCTCCTTGCTTTCTGGTATAGCAGGAGCCTATATTTTCCCGGGGGCATTATCGGAATCATAGGAGAGGTCCGAATCTGTATCCGCCTCTAGAGACTCCGCGCCATAGCGGATATAGTATTTCTCGGCGAGGCGTTCTGCTCGGAGCTCAGCAAGTAGCGCACGAAGCCGGGCTTTTCGCACCTTTTGCTTCATGCGCTCGCGCCGCTCCTCAAGGGTTGCCGGATGCTGAAAAGGGATGGTTCCTTCGGGAGGCGGAGTTCTCGTAGGAGCTACAGTCGCCACCGGTGCAGCAGGAACCTGCTCCGCCTCCATAGCTGTTACAGGAGGGGTGGGCGGGGTTGGTAGAGCAGCTGCTGGCGCTGGGGCCGGAGGCCGTCTGACTGTGAACAGCACCCACTGGACTTCGTATTTGGCAGTGTAGAATCGGATTGACGCCGGACGCCATACAAAACAGAGTGGCGTAGTTCCATCAAGCTCTAGAGAATCCATAAATTCATCTGCATTCCAATCATGTACCAGCCGTGACTGAAAGACGTCAAGGCTGAGCGGCTTAGAGAAATAGCCGGATGCAGCCTTCAAAAAGGCCAGGTAGAAGGGCTCCACTTGCGTCTGCACGGCGGAATCTTGCAGAGGCAGTTCAATCTGCGTGGCGCTTGTGTGTTCAATAAGGTGCTCCGAGTCAATCTTGAATATATGGCATTTGCTATCGGCTAGAAAGGTGGGTTTCTGTATGCGAACCTCTATCATAGCACACCCTGCGGATTTCCTATCCACGGCCTTTAAAGCACAGTGAGTAGAAATGCCGCCAGCGGAAGATACCACCACGCGGCGATTTATGCAGAAACTTATTGCCTATGTCGGCCGGAATGAAATCCGTCAGCAGGTTCAGCAAGAGCTTATTGATCCACTACTTACACACGTTATGCGCAAAGTGTTTCCGTATATCATTTTGATTTGTGTCTTGTTTGTTCTCCTTTTGTTAGTCGTATTGCTCACACTGGGAATTATTGTATTCCAGCTTCGGGGCTCTATAGGTGTGGCGGCGGTTGGAGCCGGAGCTTGATTTTCTCGGCCATGAGCAACATGTCAACCCCCGCCGGAGCACAGCCTCCCACACAGGCGATTAATACTGCGCAGATTGGTTCTCTTATACGGTATTGGGCGCATTGGGATTCGGTGTTAAGCGACCTCAATAAACAGGCCCGGAACGCTCGTGAGCAGCGGGCGGGGTATGAAGGCCAAGTTCTGAATATGCTGCGAGCTGCCAATATGGTGAATCCGGTTATTCAGATTGGCGGAGGCACCCGACTTGTGATTGGTCATGAGCGCCATCAAACACCACTCTCATATCGCACATTGGAAGAGTATTTGACGGCTTACTATCGCTCAAAACAGGGGTCGCGCGATGAAACAAAGGATATTTTGAAGTTTATTCGGTCAAGTCGACAAAGCTCTGTTACACAGTGTTTGAAGCGTCAGCATGCGGGGAGCACACCGAGGGTTAAAGATAAGGAGCCTAATTCTACATAGGAGGCGTGTGACGACGGCGTATCATCAGCGAGATGGACTGGGATTCATGGCAACTCGAGCATATTGAGTGGAGCGGTGGGGTGCGATGCACTCGTGCCGCGGCAATCTATCGGTTTGTGAGGCAAGGACTCATCCCCTTTTTGGAGAGTCACGGGTATCGCGTAGGATGTAGTCCAAAGGAGTTGGCAAGCAAGATTGCCACAGGACTCTATGAGAATAGAGAGGAGAGCTGTGTGGGGTCGGACTGGCGCTTTGGAGAGTTAATGACTGAGTGGGCGGAGGAGGACCTGTGGCACTGGCAGCACGTGATAAGTGAGCAGGAATGGGATGGATTTTGGTCTGACTGGGGTTCTTGGGTGGACGTCAATCCAGATATCTCATGGAGAGGTCAGGATAGACGTGATGACATTCAGGCATACTGTTGGACACAGATTGACCTGGAGCATTCAGCACAGACGCAGATTGTGAATGAGATGATGGGATATTGGGAGGCGGATGAGCCTCCGAGCGGGGGCCAGCAGAATCGGCACGATGACGTCTATTTGAAGGAATCTGCTGAGTCCGGGCAGTGGGGAGGGTATAGGCGTTAACTGGACGCCCACTTATCATCGCTAAAGGGCATCACAAACAGGCTATCACGCTGTGTCTTGAATGTATTTGTGAGCTCATCCACTTTCAGTGTATCGGGAGAGCGAGGAATCTTTCCTTCAGACATGAGCATCGCCTCATCATGGGCTGATTGAGTTGGCTTTTTGCCATAGCAATTAACTCCATAGCGCAGCTCAGGATTGTCGAAAAATCCCCCATTTACGCCGGGTGTTCCACAGACATTGCGCTGATCTTCCGGACCAGCCTGTAGCTTATCATACGTCCCCTTTTGCGTTGGATAGATTGCCATCTGGCCTTTCACCCAGCCATAGTTGCACCAATCAGCGCCCTTGGACCAGGCGTCCTTCACTTGCTCATAGGTTGCCAACTCGGCACCAAGGGCGCGACAGAGGGGTTCAGCATCATAAAAGGTGAATTTATTCTGGCTCACGTTGAATACTTCATTACCAGCACCTGTGGGGAGCAGCTTCTCAACAGCCCCCTGCTGAACTTCTTTATCTTGGGGGGTTAGCTCTTGAGGCGCCTTCGGATCGAGTGTCACAGGTGTGTCTCCAGGGCTGAGGGGATTAATAGACCCGAGAACATCGGGCTCTGTCTGGATTCCAAGTGCACGCTTCAAGGCATTTGCAACCGTCTCGTATCCGGAGCGTATCTGGTCGGCAAAGACTGCAAAAATAACTACAAAGATGGCGACGAGGAGAATAAAAATACCGAGTGGCCATGCCCATGATGCCACCATTGGCGCTACAGAGAAGTTTGCTCCAGTTGGAGGAGGCGATGCCGCATTGCCCTTGT